>JBJMGC010000249.1:0-5253 GCA_045808105.1 Acidobacteriaceae bacterium
GGGCGGTTGCGATCAGACGCTCCACAGTCGCTTTGCCTCTTCTGCGATCACCTGCGGCATCTCCTCAGGGAAGAAGAGCTTCGCGCCCTCTACAAGCCGCACGCCACGCGAGCCCTGCAGGTGCTTATCCAACCATGTTGCCCACTGCGCCGGAAAAAACGGATCCGCTGTCGCCCATACCATCCGCGCGGGGCCTTTCCATTGCTGCAGCTTCTCGCGAATAGCGACCAACTCGCTCGTCCCCAGTGCTGCGGCATACGAATTGGCCTGGCGCTTCTTTTTGGGTGACGCCACTAGCGGCCCTACGTACGCCTCGATCGTCTCCTCTGCAAGCAGCTCCGGATGCGTGTACACCGACCCCAGGCCCTTCTCCGATCGCGCAAGTTGCAGATCGATCAACTCCGGCGCCAGCACGCGATCGACAAACAATCCTTTCTGCGCCAGCTTCGCCACCGGCATAAAAAGTTGTGGCGGATTGTTCTCGTCTACGTCGCAATTCGTCAGCAGCAGCGACCGCACTCGCTCCGGATAGTGCGCCACAAATAGCTGCGCCACCAGGCCACCGCTGTCGTTCGCCACGACGTCGGCGCGCTTCACATGCAGCGTATCCAAAAGCGCGGCCAGCATCTCCACCTGCGTCTCGGGTGTGATCGCCTGCCCTTCATGCGCTTCCGTATGGCCCAGACCCATGACATCCGGCGCAATGCATCGCCGATACGCGTGCAGCCGCTCCAGGGCGCCGCGCCATTGGTATCCATTGAGAGGATAACCGTGCAGGAAGAGCGCCGCCGGTCCGTGCCCATGCTCCACATACGCAACACGCGCCATAGGCAGGGAAGCGAACTCCCGCGCCCGCGCATACCACGCCGCATCGATGGGGGGCGTTTCATGTGGTTTCGCGAAGGCGCTACGCTCCACGGCGAGCGTAGCCGCGCAAGCCGAGGAAAGTGCCAGGACATCTCCCAGGAAATCTCTTCGTGTCATGCAGAAAGTATGGCGAGCGAGCGGCTCGCATTGCGCGCACATTCTGGCGCCGATGAGCACAATCGGCCGAACAAAATCAGCTCGTGGCCGTCTCCGCCAGTAGCCGCTTCATCGCCAGAGGCGGCATGCCCATTACGCGGCGCATGTGCCGTGCCATGTGGCTCTGATGCGCAAAGCCCGTGGCCGCCGCAATCTCCGCCATCGAGAGCGAGTCTTTCGCCAGCAGGTCCTTCGCGTGTTCCACTCTCCGCTGGATTACATACTGATGCACCGGTATTCCCATCGCTGTGCGAAACAGCGTCTTCATATGCGACGCGCTTACACCCGCCACCGCGGCAATCTGCTCCAGCGACAAATCCTCGGCGAGCTGCTCTTCGATATATGCGAGCACCTGCTTCAGCCGCAGCCCGCTCAACCCTTTATTCAACGCCTTCGGCATTTTCACGGCAGAGCTGTGCCACGCCACCAGCCGCGATGCCAGCGCCAGCGTCAATCCGTTCATGTAGATCCGACCGGACGGGCAACCCGTCTCCATCTCGCGCTTCATCGCCCAGCCTAATGTCTCCAGTTCTCGATCGCGGATTTGAAATCGATTCCGGATCTCCAGCCGTGCCGCATCCATGCCGGATTCCACCGCCACCGCATGGAGCAGTGCCTGCGGCAGACTCAGCAGCAGCGCCCTGTCATTGTCGTCATGCATCTCCCAACGCGCCGCGGTGCGTGAAGGAATGACGTCGATGTCCCCATGCACCGATGTTCCCGTGAACCGCTGCCCGCCACGCCGGCAGCTTACGTGGGTGGGCGTTCCCACGTGCAGGCTGACCATCATGTTCTCGAGTTCAGGTACCTCGAGCACGCCCATAAAATCCCGGCGCAGTTGGAAAGCAACGCCGTCTGTCGTCCGCACCTGCGCCAGAATCTCCGGCTCTCGCTCCTTCGTCATTGCCTTTCCCACGCGGGCTCCCTCACACAGAATTCTAGTGGCTGCGCTCAGTGCCGCTGATCCTGAAAGATCACCAGATCGCCGCTGTGGAAGGTGCGAAGCAGCCCTACTCGTCGCCCCGACGGCGAGAAAGCGGATGACTCAATGGCTTGATACGTTCCATGGTTCAGAGGAAATTCCGTCAGCCGTTTGGGCGCGCCTCCGGAGACCGGCAGGGACCACAACTGATCCGAGCCCTGTCCATGCAGGGCATAGATGACGCTTCGGCCATCCGGGCTGAGCGTGGTTCCGCTTGGCGAGCCGCCAATTACCGGAAGACGTTTCGTGATCGCTCCACTCTCGATCGACACCCACGCGAACTCAACCTGGTCATGTTTTCCGCCGGATCGAATGATCGGCACGACGATCTCCTTCCCATCCGGCGTTACCGCCGCCGTCCTGTCCGGCTGAAGATCGGCGCTCACCAGTACTTTGTCCGCAACGCCATCTATGCTGATCCGGTGCACGTTGCTCTGGTCGTAATCGAAATAGATCACCTGCCTGCCATCCAGCGTGCACACCGGCCACACATCCGCATTGCCGGAAGAAATCTGCTGCGGCGCTCCGCCATCCAGATGCAGCGTGTCGATATGGCTGATCGGTTCCTCCGAGCGGCGAATCCCGGAGAATGCCACCACCTGCCTCCCGCAAGGACGCAGATCGTCGATGATCAGATCTGAATTTGAGAACACCTGCGTCCGCGCGCCCGTACTCGGCGTGATGCTCTCCACCGCGCCCTCGCGATCGGCTGCGACAATGTGGTCTTCGTCGATCCATGCGAACGTCGACGCATTCCGCAGCGACGTCGCAGGAGTGCCGGCGATCGGGTGTCCTGTCCACGAAAAGATATCGAGTGAAGCGTCGGTCGTACTCAACACGGCGCTGATGCTCTTGCCGTCGTGCGAAAGACTAGGTATCCGACTATAGCTGTTCAGGTCATTCGTAATGCGATGGAATAGCCCGGCCGGTACGCTGACATAGCCAATCTGTCCCCGCCCGGTCGCGATATTGCGAAAGCCTACGATCAGCCCGCTGCCATCCGGCATCCAAGCTGACCCGGTGGGCTCCATCGTCCGTTCTGGCAGCGCCAGCGATCGCTCGATTCTTCCATTCGTCGCATCCATGATTGCGATGTGATAGACGTTGCTGTTCAGCGCCTCCTGCAGCGAAATCTTCCTGCCATCCTGCGACCATGCAGGAAAGTCATAGGTCCACGCAGAGCCCGAATAAATCATCCGCTCATCCGAGCCGTCCATTTTTGCGGACAGCAGCCACTGGCCTTTGCCGCCCGGCTTGCCCCGCAGAAAGCAGAAACGCTTCAGCGCCGGGCTGAACGATGGTTGCGAATCCACGCCGCGCGTGATCATCACGATCGGCCCACCCAACACCGGAATCCGGTAGAGGTCGTCCGTCATACCATTCGCCGGACGGGAGAGAAAGTACACGTGGTTGCCTTCCGGTCCAAAGGTCAACCCGTTCAGGAAGTGGTCGGTCGGCGGCAGAATCTGCACGTTGCTGTTCGTCGCCAGGTGCCGTATCCAGAGGCTCGTCGATCCATTCGCTTCCCGGCGCAGCCTCACTGCATACCTACCGTCCCCGGACATGGCCGCCGCCAGGCTATCGCCGCTCGATGTCACCCGCGATATCCGCATGTTTTCAAACGGCACCGGCTGCGTCCGGCCAAAGAACCAGTAGCCGGCAAAACCGAGCGCCGCCACACATAGCGCGCCAATGCCCAGCCACAGAGCATTCAGGTGACCGCGAGGTATCGTAGATACTCCGCTACCCGAGGCCGCCTGGACATTCGCATCTGTCGTTCCGGAAACAGGCAGTCCGGAAGAAATCTGTCCGGAAGGCGGTTGCCCGGAGAGAGGCTGAGGGGGGATAGCCGCTGGTGAAGGCATCGGCGTAACTGCTGGATCAGACCCGCGCCGCGACATCGTTCGCCCGGAGCTGTCACGCTTCAGCCGTTTTAGATCGGCGCATAAATCCGAAGCGTGTTGATAGCGAAGATCAGCGCTCTTCTCCAGAGCTTTCTCGATAATGCGCTCCAGCGCCGGCGGAGTCTCTGCATTTAGATCCGTTGGCACCACCGGATCGCGGTTCAGAATGGCGTCGAAGGTCATGGCGCTCGTCTTGCCTTCGAACGGCATCCGCGCCGTGACCATCTGGTAGAGCACGGTGCCAAAGGAGAACAGGTCTGAGCGTCCG
This sequence comes from Acidobacteriaceae bacterium, assembly GCA_045808105.1. GTDB lineage: Bacteria > Acidobacteriota > Terriglobia > Terriglobales > Acidobacteriaceae > KBS-83. The sequence continues at coordinate 4,178 of JBJMGC010000249.1, forward strand.
TCCAGCTCATCGCCGCGCACTTGCTCCGGAGACATGTACGCAATCGTTCCCACCGTCTGCCCCGGCGTCGTCAGCGGACCCTTCAAGCTCGCAGTGCGCAGGGCGGAGTCAAGACCATCAAGTGAGGGGTCCTCAAACTTCGCCAATCCGAAATCCAGTACCTTCGGCTGATCGCGATCTGTCAGGAAGATATTCGAGGGCTTCAGGTCGCGATGCACGATACCTTGCCGATGGGCCACATCGAGCGCATCGCTGATCTGAATCGACCAGTCCACCAGTTGTTGCATCGGAACCGGTCGCGTCATCACGCGATCCAGGGTCCGGCCCTTCAGCAGCTCCATCGCAATAAACCAATGGCCGTCCTGCTCGCCGATCTCATAAATCGTGCAGATGTTCGGATGGTTCAGCGCCGAGGCGGCGCGTGCCTCACGTTGAAACCGGACCAGCCACTGCGGGTCGTCCGCATACTGCTCCGGCAGAAACTTCAGCGCCGCCTGCCGGCCCAGCAGCGTGTCCTCCGCCGCGTACACCACGCCCATGCCGCCGCGCCCAAGCTCACTCAAAATGCGGTAATGGGACACAACCCGGCCGATCACTAGGCAGCCTCACACAGCACGAAACGGAAGATGCATCATCTTTGCACAAGGAGGGATTTGCGGGAACCGTTTTGTCCGCGGAGGCGAACGACTTGTCTCTCGGATGGCCGTCTCCGGTCCATGCATGGACAGAAGGCTGCGCGGAGATGGCCCCTGGTCACCCCGAGCTCGCACTGATCAGGACGAGTTTGGGATTATCTTCCGTCGCAAGATGCCTTACGGAAACGTCCACGATCACGGAACCATGTTCGTTGGATTCGGCGCAGACCAGAAGCGGCTTTCTAGAATGCTGGATAGTATGGCGGCCCTGATCACCGGCACGCGCGACGCGCTCACCCGCTCTACTCAGCCGCTGAGCGGCTCCTATTATTTCGTGCCTTCCGTCGAGAGTCTGCGGCGCTTACGGTAGAAGAGCCAAGCAAACGTCACTTGCTTCTGAACCTTAGACGAACCCAGGTGCTATGTGCGTTTCTCTAGCTA
>JBJMGC010000250.1:0-10645 GCA_045808105.1 Acidobacteriaceae bacterium
TGCGCGCCAGAAAGAGGCGGCGCTCCAGGTCGGCGGGGTGCGCGGAGATGAGCGCCTGCAGGATGCGCGGCGCAGATGCAAGCGCCTGCTGGCCCAGGTGCTCTGGGCGGATGGGCACTTCGCGCCACGCCAGCAGCCGGCAGCGGTGCTCCTTCAATGCCTCCTCGAAGCTCCTCTGCGCCGGAGCGGGATCAATGCCGGCGGGGAAGAAGCAGACGCCCACGGCAAGTGTGCGGTCCTCCTTGAGAGTGAGTCCGGCGGAACGCAACAGGAAATCGCGCGGCAGCTGCGTCATGATGCCGACGCCGTCGCTGCTTTTGCCATCGGCGGCGACGGCGCCGCGATGCGCGAGGCGGCCGAGAGCGGTCAGCGCATGGGCCAGCACTTCATGCGACGGCTCATTCGAGACACGCGCGACGAAGCCCACACCACAGGAGTCGTGGTGGAAGCGCGGGTCAAGTAGAGACTGGGGCAGGGAAGAGCCGGAGCGCGCGTCAGCGCTTTGCATCGCTATTTCGGTGGTCGCTACTTCGGTACACGAGGACGCAGGAGTGGCAGTCGCAGGGTGCCAGTGGTTCGCCATAGTTCACTATAAGCTGATTTGTTGTCATTAGCACCCTTGCATCACATGGAAATTTCGCAATCGACCTTGGAGTCAGAGCGGAGAAAGCGGCGGGAACCTGAGCGTATCCGACGCATGCCGCATACTGGAACTACGATGAGTCCCCTGCTATGGAAGCCAGAGAGTTGGCCGTCGCGCCTGGAGGAGTTGGAGGCGCGCACCGGCGATTTGAAGGAAGTGCCGCTGCGCCGCGACGTGCGGTCACTCGGCATGTTGCTTGGTGAGGTGCTGCGCGAACAGGCCGGCGAACGGCTGTTTCATTTGGAAGAGGATCTGCGGCAGCTCTCGATTGAGCGTCGCGAAGCGGCGGCTGCCGGAGATACAACGCGCGCTGCACAGCTTCTGAAGCAACAGATGGCGCGCGTGGACGATCTTGACCTGCCCGATGCGTATCAATTGACGCGTGCATTCGCCTATTACTTCGAGCTGATCAACCTGGCGGAGACGAACCATCGCAAGCGGCGCCGCACCTCCATGCAGATGAGCGGTGAAGGTGCGATCCAGCGCGGCTCGTTTCGCGGCACCCTGCGCGCCATGCGGCAGGCCGGCATCGACGCCGATGCGGCCTTTGCGTTCATGGAGCGCGTGCATATCACGCCTGTGTTTACGGCTCACCCGACGGAGGTGGCGCGGCGCTCCGTGCTTTACAAGCGGCGGCGGCTGGGTGCGCTGCTGGAGGAATTAGACCGCATTCCGCTGCCGGATGCAGAGCTGGCGCGGCTGCAGTCTGCGGTTGCGGCGGAGATCACGGCGCTGTGGCAGACGGATGAAGTGCGTGCGCGCCGGCCGCTGGTGAGCGACGAGGTGAAGATGGGGCTGGATTATTACCACGCCTCGATCTTCGCGACTGTGCCGGCGCTCTATGCGGAGCTGGCGTCGGCATTTGCGGCCGAGTATGGACGCGAGCTTTCGCCGGCGGAGATGCCGCTGATGTTGAGCTTCGGGTCGTGGATCGGCGGCGACCGCGACGGAAATCCATTCGTCACACCTGAGGTGACAATCGAAGCGATCACCGGGGCACGGGAGCACATCCTATCGTTCTATCGGGATCAGGTGCAATCGCTGTTCGACCTTCTGACCAGCTCTGTGCATCAGGTGGACACGAGCGCGGCGCTGCGGAAGCGGCTCGAAGGCTACCTGGCCCAGAGCTCGCATGCGACAACGGAGACGGCCGAACGCTATGGGCTCGAACAGTATCGCCGCTTTCTACAGTGCGTGCAGCAGCGGCTGGACGGCGACCAGGAAGCGCCTGGGCGATTGAAGCCATACAAAGATGCGGACGAGTTCCGCGAGGATCTGTTACTGCTGCGGGCGAGCCTGGCGGAGAACCGCGGCGAGCGCATTGCGGCAGAGCTGGTCGATCCCTTGCTGCTGCAGTTGCGCACTTTTGGCCTGCACCTGCACACGCTGGATGTGCGCCAGCATGCGCGCCGCCATGAGGTGGCGGTTCGGGAAGTGTCCGCTGCTGCCGGCTGCGCTGCTGCCGACGGAAGGCCCGCAGAAGCTCTGCAGCAGGAGAGCGAAGATGTGCTGGAGACGCTGCGTACCATCGCGCAGCTGCAGCAAGGGCCGCATCGCGAGGCTATTCGGCACTATGTGATCAGCGGCGCAGCCTCTGTGGAGGATGTGCTGCGTGTGGTTGGGCTGGCACGGATTGCCGGCGTACAGGTGGAAGGCGGCAATGGGCTGCATGGGTTGATGCCGGTGCCGCTCTTCGAATCGATCGAAGACCTGCAGCGTGCTCCGGAGATCTGCCGCGCCTGGTGGAGCTCCGAGGAATATCGCAGGCTGCTGGCCTCCTGGAACAACACGCAGGAGCTGATGCTTGGCTACTCCGATTCGAACAAAGACGGCGGCATGCTGACCAGCACCTGGGAGATCTACCGCGCGCATCGGGCGTTGCATGAGGTGGCGGCGGAGTGCAACGTGCATCTGCGGCTATTTCATGGGCGCGGGGGCACGGTGGGCCGCGGCGGAGGGCCGACGCACCGGTCGATTTATGCGCAGCCCTTCGACAGCTTCGAGGGACAGTTGCGCATCACTGAACAGGGCGAGGTGCTCAGCTTTAAGTATGGCGATGTTGTTCTGGCGGAACGCAACCTGGAACTGATGCTGGCGGCGTCTCTCGATGCGCTGGCGCGGCCGAATGATCGGATCGGCGACGGGCGGCTCAGCGGGCGCATGGAGCCGGCTTGGGAAGCGGCGATGAATACCCTCTCGGAAGAGAGCTTCGCGTTTTATCGCGAGCATGTCGTGGACGATCCCGAGGTGCTGGAATATTTCGAGCAGGCGACGCCGGTTGCGGAGCTCGAGAATGTGCGTATCGGCTCACGCCCTTCGCGGCGTAGCGGGAAGCGCAATCTCGCGGATCTGCGCGCGATTCCATGGGTATTTGGATGGACGCAGAGTCGGCACCAATTGCCGGCGTGGTTTGGCGTGGGTTATGCCTTAAGTCGTTTTGCGGAACGCGATCTGCCGCTCCTGCGGGCGATGATGGCGCGCTTCCCGGTCTTCATCGATCTGGTGCGCAATGTAGAGATGGCGCTCGCGAAGTCCGACTTCGGCATCGCGAAGCTCTACAGCGGGCTGGTCGAAGACAAGGCGCTGCGCGAGCGCGTGTACCAGAAGCTGAAAGAAGAATTCGAGCGCACGGAACAGGCTGTGCTGCTGATTACAGGGCAGAAAGCGTTGCTGGAATCGAATCCCGTGCTGGCGCGTTCCATCCGGCTGCGCAATCCGTACGTCGATCCCATGAGCCTGATTCAGGTAGAACTGCTGCGGCGCAAGCGCAACGGCGACAACTCCGACGCGCTCAATCGCGCGCTGGGCTCAACCATCAACGGCATCTCCGCCGGGCTGCGCAACACCGGTTGAGGGGCTGTTCGCAGCCTAGCTACGAGTCACGACGAGTGCCGAAGGAATCGGTATATTTGCCTTTTCCTGTCGTTCGCGTTTGGCTTGGGCGAGCGAGCGGTCTGCGGCGGCGAGCAGCGATTCCACGGTTTCGCCATCTGCTGGAAAGCAACTGATTCCAATGCAGGCAGTCGCCTGCGGGCTGCCGTCCGGAAGAGCGAGCAAGCCAGCCTCGCGCACGGCTGCGCGCAGATCGCGCACACGTGTTTCGGCGATCTCCGGCGGCAGGCCGGGGAAGAAGATGCCGAACTCATCGCCGCCCAGACGGGAGAGCAGATCGCCCTCGCGCACAGTGAGGCGGAAGCAATCGGCGACCTGACGCAGCATGCAGTTCGCGTCTATCAGGCCGATGGTCCGGTTGATCTCGCCGAATGCATCGATATCGCAAATCACCAGGATGCCCGTCAGATTCGCGTCGCTGCAGCGCGGGAGTCCGCGCGCGAGCAGTGCGAAGAAGGCTTCGGGGCCTAGCAGCCCAGTGAGTAGATCGGTCTCGTGCGGCTGGCCGGTGACGAGAGAGTCGGCGCGGGTTCCTATGCTGCCTTCCTCGGGCAGCACGATCGCGGCTGAGGGCTGCAGCGGTGCCGGCTTTTGCTCCGGCTGCGTGGCGGCTGTGAGTTCCGGCAACATTTCCGGCCCAATATCAGGGATCGGCGCAATGGGCGTGCTCTGCTCGGTCATTGCGATTGCCTGTCGTTTGTTGAGAGGCGCGGACCAATAGATCACTGCGGATGCCGATGCGACGACCGCCATGGCGAACAGGCTGAGCGGGATAGGCCAGCCCTGATAGCCGGCGAGCGCTGCCAGAATGGCCCCAAGGATGGGCAGGATAGCGAAAAGAGTACGCGACAGTGGTGAGCGAGGCATGTTTTGGCTGATGTTGTGGCCTTGCTAGGAAGACCAGGTCACGTTGAGCATAGCGCTGCTTTCCTCCGGCTGGCTGCGTGCCTTCCGTACAGAGGGCTACAACTTTGGAAGCAGAAAGAATTCGTAGGAATGGACGATGGGCGCGACAGCGTGCGCTCCGCTCCCGTCCTGTATTCTCAGACCCGTGAAGATTTGCAGCATCTGGCGGGGCATTGCTCCCATTCTGGCCGCCATCGTTCCATTCAGCGCGGTATGTCTCTCGAAAGCGAGCCGCCCTTCTACTACGGCCGCCGCAGCCCCACAACCCTCAGCAAAGGGAAGCGCCAGCTATAGCCAGGTTGCGCCGATTCTGCAGTCGCGATGCGCAAGCTGCCACAATCCGCAGGGCGGCGCGCCCTTTGACTTGTTGACCTACGACGACGCGAAACAGTGGAGCGGCCAGATTCTGGAAGTGACTCAGAACCGCTATATGCCCCCATGGCTGCCTGCTCCTGGTAAAGGCGATTTCGTTGGCGAGCGCCGACTTTCCGATGCGGAGCTGGAAGCGATACGCGCCTGGGTGGGTGAGGGCGCCGCGAGTTCAGCGACAGGGGCACCTGCGCCTTTGCGAGTGCCGGAATGGCCGCTGGGGAAACCGGACGCGGTTCTTACGCTGGCTGAGCCGATACCGCTTTCGGGGAATGGGAAAGACGTCTTCACCAATCTCGTCGTGCCGTTTGTGGGTGACCAGACGCGAAGGGTGCGCGCGATCCAGATTCGGCCCAGCGATCCGCAGGCCGTGCGGAGTGTGCTGCTTTCCTTTGATGAAGGCGGCAGTCTGCGGCAGACCGATGGTTGGAGGCAGGGAATTGCCGGGATGGAGCCACCGGAAAATACAGCCCTGGGCACTGCCGGGCTGATCTTCTGGTCGCCAGGATCGCAGGGACTCAAGCCGCGAGCGGGTGAGAGCTGGACGGTGAAACCGGGCAGCGATCTGCTGCTGACGACGCACCTGAAGACCACGGGCAAGAAGGTCGAGCTGCAATTCCAGATCGGTCTCTACTATGAGAAAGCCGCGTCGGGCGCGGCGGACAAAGCCTCGTCCAGCACAGGGCGCGCAACGGTTCTCCGGCTGAATCATCGCGGCCCGATCGAAATACCCGCCGGCACTTCGCCTACCACGCTCGAGGACAGTTACACATTAGCCCAGGCTGCTGCGGTGAGCGCGATTTATCCGCGCGCTCACTTTCTGGCGCGCAACTTCGATGCCTATGCGATGACGCCGGGCGGCAAGCAGGTGTGGCTGCTCTCGATTCCCAAGTGGGATGTGGATTGGATAGAGGTGTATCCATATCGACGGCCGGTTCTGCTGCCAAAAGGGTCGGTGATCCACTGGAAGTTCAGCTACGACAACTCCGCGGAGAACCCGCACAATCCGAGTGACCCGCCGGTTGCTGCTCGTGGCGGCACCGGTGCAGCGGATGAGGCAGACGCGCTGCTGCTGGAGGTACAGCCGCCTGCAGGCACAAATGCGGCGGGATGGCGCAAGGCGATGGAAGCTGCTGCCAAGTAGTCAGCCCAGTTTGGCTTCGAGCTCTGCCCAGCGCACGTAGAGCGCCTCGGTTGCCGCCTGGGCGCTGGCCAATTCGTTTAAGGCGCGCTGCAACTCTGCGGCATCGCTGGCAATGGTTGGATCGTTGACTGCGGTCTGCGCGTGACCGAGTGCTGCCTCGGCTTCCGCAATCCGGTCTTCGATCGTCTCGTACTCGCGGGCCTCTAGATACGAGAGCTTTTTACGCGGGGCCCGCGCAGTAATGTCGGGCTGGACCGTTGCGCTGTTCCTGCCGGCAGAGCGCTCCGCCGCATCGCGATCTTGCTGACGCTCATCGCGCCAAGTTTCCCATTGCAGGTAATCGGCAAACTGGCCTGCGCCGCCATTTCCATCGAGCCCGAGCACCACAGTTGAGACGCGATCGAGCAGGTAGCGATCGTGCGTAACCAGAACCAGCGCGCCGCGAAATTCGAGCAGGCTCTCCTCGAGAATTTCGAGCGTTGGAATATCGAGATCGTTGGTGGGTTCATCGAGCAACAGCAGATCAGCCGGATCGAGCATCAGCTTCGCGATGAGGACACGTGCCCGCTCGCCACCAGAGAGGTTCGCGACCGGCTGGTTGAGCTGTTCGCCTGTGAACAAAAACCGGGACGCCCAGGAGGCGACGTGAATGACGCGATCCTGGTAGACGACCGAGTCGCTGTCCGGTGCGAGCGCGCGGCGGAGGGAAAGCGCGCTGTCGAGCTGTCGATTCTGGTCAAAGTAGACGATGCGCAGTGCGTTGGCGCGCTCGATCGCGCCGGAAGATGGTTCGATCTCGCCGCGCAGGAGTCGCAGGAGCGTCGTTTTGCCGCTGCCGTTCGGTCCGACAAGGCCTACGCGGGTTCCAGCTGTGAGAGGGAAGGTGAGATCGCGAAAGAGCGTCCGGCCGGCGACTTCATAGCTGAGCCTGTCGAGCGTGACGAGGCGCTTGCTCGCGCGGCCGCTCTCGCTGAACTCGATGTCGGTGGCGGCGGTGCGATTGCGCGCGCTTACCTCTGCGAGCTCCCCAATCAGCGCGTGTGCCGTGTCGATGCGCGCCTTTGCTTTAGTGGCGCGGGCTTTGGGGCCACGGCGCAACCACTCAATCTCGGTGCGCACACGATTTTCTAGCGACTCCTGCCGACGCTGCTGCGCTTCGAGGAAAGCTTCTTTGTCCTCCAGAAAGCGGCTGTAGTTGCCGCGTGTGCGCAGGATGCCGTCCGGATAGACGGGATTGATTTCAGCAATCTCGAGCGCTACCCCTTCGAGGAAATAGCGGTCGTGGCTGATGGTGACGGACGCGAAGGATGCATCCTTCAGCATGCCTTCCAGCCACTCGATACCTTCTAGGTCGAGATGATTCGTCGGCTCATCCAGCAGGAGCACATCGGGCGCGGACGCGAGCGCCTGCGCGATGGCGAGGCGTTTGCGCCAGCCGCCGGAGAGCGAGAGGGCGGGGGCGGAGAAGTCGGTGAAACCGGCGCGGCCGAGCGTCTCCCGAATCTGGCGATCCCAGTCTGTGGAAGGCAGCCGCGCCTCGCGGAGCGCATCTTCCATCGCCGACCAGACGGTGTCGTTGGCACTGAAGCCGGAGATTTGCGACACGTAGCTGACACGGGTACGTTTGCGCATGGACAGATTACCCGAATCCGGGTCGACCTCTCCCGCGAGAATCTTCAGCAGCGTTGATTTGCCAGCGCCATTGGGGCCAATCAGCCCGATGCGCACACTCTCGTCCACGGTGAAGGAGAGATCTCGGAAGAGTGGGCGTGCGCCGAAGGCTTTCGTGATGCTTTGCGCGTTGAGGAGTGGTGGCATCGGAGGATTACACCTAGGTTACTGCAGATGATTGCAGACAGTGGCAATGGAGGGACCGCGTCAGGCACGTTATTCGTTACGGCTGATGCGCTGCTCTTTTCATCACCGCCTTCAGGCAAATCTAAGAATCGTCGTGTAGGCTCTGCGGATGTTGCGCAAGCCTCAAGGTGCCTCTGCGCTGTCAGGCCGAATTAGGAGAATTGATATGCGACTGCTGGCTCGAATTTCTGCGACATCTCTAGCCCTAGTTCTTCTTGCTGGTTTGTTGCCAGCGGCTCAGACGAACTGGCAGGTGACCAAAAGCCTACCTATCGGTGGAGAGGGTGGTTGGGACTACGTGACAGTGGACGCTCCCACGCACCGTTTGTTTGTGACACGTTCTACCCACACGATGGTCATTGATGCGAGGTCAGGCAAGGTGCTGGGCGACATTCCTGGCCAGCAAAGATCGCATGGCGTGGCGATCGTCCCAAGGCTGGGCCGCGGCTTCATTACAGACGGAGGTGGGAGCGGCAATATTGTGGTCTTCGATTTGAAGACGTATGCGGTACTGGGAAAGCTCGCCACTATGCCGGATTCGGACGGCATTATCTATGACGAAACTTTGAACCGGGTGCTGGCCGTGTCAGGTGATGGTGGCGCGCTCATGACCTTCAAGCCTGACATTGATCCCAAAAACGGCAAGATAGACGCGCCGATCATGTTGGGCGGTGCGCCGGAATTTCTCGCCTCTGACGGAACAGGAAAGGTCTACATCAATTTAGAGGACAAAGATGTTGTCGCTGTGGTGGATCTGAAGTCGCGCAAGGTAATCGCACGGTGGCCTGTTGCCCCAGGTGGGCAGCCGGTGGGAATGTCGATGGATGCGCGTGCGCACCGAATCTTTATCGGCTGCCGCAAGCCGCAAAAGTTAATCGTGATGAGCACGCAAGACGGCAAAGTTGAGGCATCACTGCCCATCGGGACGGGGGTAGACACTACAGTCGTGAATGAAGGAAAGGCCTTTGCAAGCTGTCGGGACGGATCTCTGTCGATAATCGCAGAGAAGGCCGGTAAATGGGCGGTAGAGCAGGTTGTGAAAACTCCAGATGGCGCTCGAACGATGGGCATGGATACGGCAACTCACCAGATTTACCTGCCAACCGCAGAATTTGACACGGCTTCATCCGCGGGGCGACCTAAGGCCAAGCCGAATTCTTTCATGATCGTAGTAGTCGGACATCGCTAAGAACGGCGGCGGCTATCCCCTTCTCGTTTAGCGCGCAACAGTTGCCGCGTCGAGAGATAGCACAGGGACTCAGGAAATCCCTGTAACCTCGGGATGCGAAAAGAGCTGCCATTCCGAACGTCAGCATACAGCCGGTCGTTTGGAGCGCCGGTAGATTCCAGGAAAACATGCTGGTGCAGGAATCGCTGGTTGCTCCAGTTTCCAGGTAGACGTAGTCTAAATATGAGAATGCGTGTTCTTCGCCAATTTGGTGTGCTGGTCCTGCTGCTGGTGTCGTGCCTGTCCCCGGCAATGGCCTGTATGGTTCCGAATGCGGCAATGAACACCCAGGAGCGTGCCTGCTGCCGCATGATGAAGAACGAGTGCGGGCAAACCGAGATGCCGGCTTCGCATGGCTGTTGCCAGAAGGCCGCGCCAAGCGTTCACGACAACGCACTGGATACAAAGGTCACTGCCATCCATCCGGTTACGATTACGGTTGTCTGGCTGGCCGATTCTGAGTTGCTGGATCGAACGTCTGTCATCACTGGACCGATCGAACACTCAGATGACTCTCCTCCAAAGTCACCGCCCTCCGCAATTTCCATCCTTAGAATCTAGCCCGCTGCTCTCTCGCACTCTGTTTTTGCCGAGCGCACACGCTTGTGTATGTGCTGTGGCGAAATGCTTTGAACTGCATTTGAGATTGGAGCTTCCGTATGAACGTGGCCTCTATTTTGGCCGCCACGCTCGCGCTCGCCGGTACGTGTTCTGCTTTTGGGCAGCAGCCGGTGGCGAGCACGCCCTTGTCCCAACTTCTAGCTGAGGCTGCGGCAAACAACCCACAAATCTCGGCAGCAGATCACGGCGCGCGAGCGGCCCGGCAAATGGCGCCGCAGGTGACTACGCTGCCCGATCCGAAATTCACGTATCAGCAATTCAGTGTCGGCAGTCCCAAGCCGTTCGCGGGATATACCAACAGCGACTTTGCCTATATCGGTGTTGGTGCTTCGCAGGAGCTGCCCTATCCGGGAAAGTTGCGGCTTCGAGGCCAGATTGCCGACCGGGACGCCGAAACGAAGCAGGCTGAAGTGGAAGTGACGAAGACCGGCATTGCCGACGGCGTCAAGGCGGACTATCTACATCTGGCCTACCTGCAGCAGTCGCTTGGCATCCTGCGACAAAACGAAGCAGTTCTCGACCAGCTCATTCAGGATGTTACTGCTCATTATGAGGTCGGCCAGGGCATGCAACAGGATGTCTTACAGGCTCAGATGAATCGAACGAAGATCGTTCGTGAGATCACCATGCACCATCAAGAGATGGGCCGGATGCAGGCGCATCTCAAGAGTCTGCTCAATCGCGATCAGGGATCTCCGGACATCATTACTGAAGATCTGATCGAAACCCGGCTGAAGCACACTTCCGATGAACTCCTGGACTTGGTCCGCGGGAACAATCCCGAAGTTCAAGCCGATGCAGGGGCTATCCGGAAACAAAATGCGCAGTTGGCATCCGCCAAGCGCGAAGGCAAACCAGACTTCGAGCTTGGCTATATGTATCAAAACACCGACCGCAAGTACCGCGACTATTACATATTGACCTTCGATGTCCGCTTTCCGCGCAAGAAGCGCGTGAACGCCGAGATCGCTCAGGGTCAAGAACA
>JBJMGC010000251.1:0-13168 GCA_045808105.1 Acidobacteriaceae bacterium
ACGCTTCTTCGGGTTCTGGGAGATGCTCGTCTACCTGGGATTCGTGGTGGTCGGCTTCTTCTACATCGTCAAAAAAGGCATTCTCGACTGGGCTGCCGATCGGGGGGACCTCTAGCGCATGCAGGATGCCTATGACAAAGCCGCAGTCCTTGCCGAACACGGCACCAATCCCGCCATCCAGGCACTCCAGGCTGCATTGCCGGATGCGCTGCTCGACGCCAAGTTCGATCGCGGCGAGCTGACACTGAAGATTGCGCGCGAACACATCCGCGCGACAGCGGCGCTGGTGCAGAAGGCCGGCTACAACTTCCTCGAAGACGTCACCTGTGTGGACTACTATCCGGTCGAGCCGCGCTTCCAGGTCATCTACCACGTTCTGTCGCACAGCCTGAAGTCTCGCGTGCGTCTGGCCGCGCCAGTCGACAGCATGGACCTCGAGATTGACAGCATCACGCCGATCTGGCCGTCGGCCGACTTCTACGAGCGTGAAGTCTTCGATCTCTTCGGCATCCGGTTTGGCGGACACCCCAACCTGCGCCGCATCATGATGCCCGATGAATGGGAAGGCTATCCCTTGCGCAAGGATTACCCGGTGGAGGGCTACCGCTGATGGCAACAACACCAGAAACCCCAGTCGCTGAAGTCACGAACGCAACCACCGAGAGCTCCACCTTTGCCGGTCCCAACGAGCCCACGCCGGTGATGCCGTACGCGGCCGACTTCGCTATCGCGCCGTTGCTCGAACCGAGGCTCCAAGAGGGTGCGCGCGACCGCACCATGATCCTGAACATGGGCCCGCAGCATCCATCGACGCACGGCGTGCTGCGCCTGGTGCTCGAGATCGATGGCGAAACCGTGTTGCGCGTGGTGCCCGATATAGGGTTCCTCCACACCGGCATCGAGAAGACCTGCGAGGCCAAGTTCTATCAGCAGGTTGTGCCGCTCACCGATCGCATCGATTATCTCTGTCCGCTCACCAACAATCTCTGCTATTGCCTCGCGGTCGAAAAGCTTCTTCAACTCGAGATGCCGCCGCGCGCACAGTACCTGCGCGTGCTGCTCAACGAGCTGACGCGCCTCCAGTCGCACCTGGTCTGGCTGGGAACGCACGCGATGGATATCGGCGCGCTCACTGTCTTTCTTTACTGCTTCCGTGAGCGCGAGGAGCTGCTAAAGATCTTTGAGCACGTCTCCGGCCAGCGCATGATGACCTCCTACTTCCGCGTAGGCGGCATCGCCATGGAGCCGCCGGTCGATTTCTATGAGCGGGTGCAGAAGCTGCTCGACATCATGCCGTCGAAGATCGACGAGTACCAGAACCTGCTCACGGGCAATCCCATCTGGATCAGCCGCACCAAAGGTGTCGGCCACCTTTCCGCAGAAGACGCGATCGCCCTTGGCGTCACCGGGCCACCGCTGCGCGCCAGCGGCGTCGACTGGGATCTGCGCCGCGACATGCCCTACTCCGGCTACGAAAAGTTCCAGTTCAAGGTGCCGATTTCGAACGATTGCGATGTGTGGGCACGCTATGTCATTCGCATGGAAGAGATGCGCGAGTCGGTAAAGATCTGCCAGCAGGCGCTGGACGGCATGCCGGAGGGCCCGATCAAGGCCGATGCGCCGAAAGTCGTTCTGCCCGATCGCGAAGTGATGAAGACCCAGATGGAGTCGCTCATCTATCACTTCAAAATCGTCACAGAAGGCTTCGCAGTTCCTGCGGGCGAGGTGTACCAGGCCATCGAATCGCCGCGCGGCGAGATGGGCTATTACGTCGTCTCCGATGGCACGGCGAAACCGTATCGCGTGCACATGCGTAATCCTTCGTTTGCAACTCTGCAGGCGGTCGACAAGATGTGCGCTGGCCGGCTGCTGGCCGATGTCGTCGCGGTCATCGGATCGATCGACATCGTCCTCGGGGAGATTGACCGGTGAGTGCAACTGCCGTGGGCGACCCAATCGATCCAGCCGTCGCGCGGGAATTGTGGACCTCCTTCGTCTCGCTCCTCCGCAGCTACACAGCGGCCCACGGACTCAATGGTGCGAGACAGGCGGTGCTGGAAGTGAGCGCCGATCATCTGCTCGTCCGCGCGGGTGAGCGGCTTCTGACTATTCGCTTCGACGGCGAGCACGGAAGCTTCACTCGTGAGACCGGAGCCGCAACGGAGTTCACGCTGGACGAGCGCGGCCGAGTTATCACGAAGGGCATTCCTGAGGAGATGGATATGGTGGCAGAGCGGCTGGCGCGGGAGATCATGCGATGAGTCAAGAGTTGAATCCAGTCCCGAACACAATCTTTTCTCCGGAGTTGGCCGCGCGTTTCGACAAGCTGGTCACGCTCTACCCCGCGCGACGCTCCGCACTTATCCCCATGCTTCTGTATGCGCAGGATGAGGTCGGCGCGGTCACGGACGCGGTGATCACCGAGATCGCACATCGCATCGGCATCACCGAGCTCGATGTGCGTAACGTCATCAGCTACTATTCGCTGCTGCACACCAAGCCGCACGGCAAGTTCCACGTTCAGGTCTGCACCAACATCTCCTGCATGCTGCGCGGCGGCAATGAAATGCTCGCGCACTGTAAGGAGCGCCTCGGCATCGGAAATAAGGAGACCACTCCTGACGGCCTGTTCTCGCTCGAAGAAGTCGAGTGCATCGGCGCATGCTGCTGGGCGCCCGCGGTGCAGGTTAACTACGATTTCCACGACAACCTGACCAACCAGAAGATGGACGCCGTGCTCGAAACTTACCGGCAGAAAGCGAGCAGCCGCTAATGCCCCAACTCGTCTCGCATCCCGAGGAAGTCAAAGTCATCTCCCGTCGCTGGGGACAGGGTGCGGCGGACATCGATAAATACATCGAGCTCGGTGGCTATGCTGCGCTGCGCAAATGCATCGAACAAGGCCCGGAATGGGTGATCAATGAGATGAAGGCCTCGGGTCTGCGTGGCCGCGGCGGAGCCGGATTCCCCACCGGCATGAAGTGGTCCTTCGTGCCCAAGCAGAGCGAGAAACCAAAGTACGTCCTCGTTAATGGCGACGAGAGTGAGCCCGGCACCTGCAAAGACCACCTGATCTTTCTGCACGATCCGCACGCCGTCATCGAAGGCACCATGATCGCCGGCCTCGCTATCGGTGCGAAGGTGGGGTTCATCTACCTGCGCGGCGAGTATCGTTATCTCATCGAGATCATGGAGCGAGCTCTGGCTCAGTGCTACGAGCGCGGCATCCTGGGCAAGAACATCTTTGGCAGCGCCTTCGAGTTCGACGCCCTCTCCCACACGGGCGCTGGAGCCTACGAGGTTGGCGAAGAATCGGCGCTGATGGAATCGCTCGAAGGCAAGCGTGGCATTCCGCGTATCAAGCCGCCCTTTCCCGCTGTCGTTGGCCTCTACGGCGGTCCTACCGTCATCAACAATGCCGAAACCATTGCGAGCGTGCCCTACATCATTGAGATGGGTGGCGCCGCCTACGCCAAGATCGGTACCGAGCGCAATGGCGGCACTCGCCTGTTTGGCATCAGCGGCCACGTGAATCGCCCCGGCGTGTACGAACTGCCCATGGGCTACAACCTCAAGAAGATGATCTACGAGGTTGCGGGTGGCATCCCCAATGGCAAAGCTCTCAAGGCGGTCGTGCCCGGTGGCGCATCCTGCCCCATCCTGCGCGCGGACGAGATAGACGTGGGCATGGACTTCGACCAGATGGGCAAGGCCGGCACCATGCTCGGCTCGGCTGGCGTGGTGGTGCTTGATGAAACAGTCTCGATCGTCGAGTTCGCGCTCCGGACGATCAAGTTCTACCAGCACGAAAGCTGCGGCTGGTGTATTCCCTGCCGCGAAGGCACAGACTGGCTGAAGAAGACCATGACCCGCTTCTACGAGGGCTACGGCACGGTCAAGGACATCGACAACATGCGCTATCTCGCCGAAAACATGCTGGGCCGCACCTTCTGCCCGCTCGGAGACGCAGCCGCCATGCCGATGATCGGCTTCTTCAAAAAATTCCGCGACGAGTTCGAGGCATACATTCAGGCCAATCCCGCCGCGCCCGAGTCGCAGGCGTTGGTGGAACTGGTGGGCGCTTAGCTGTACACGAAAGAGAGTTCATGGCTGACGTAAATTTCACTGTAGACGGCAAGAAGCTGACCGCCCCCGCGGGCACACTGCTCATTGAAGCCTGCCGCGCCGGGGGCATCGAGATTCCTGCCTTCTGCTACTATCCCGGGCTCTCCTTGCAGGCCGCCTGCCGCATGTGCGTTGTCCGCATCGAGAAGATGCCCAAGCTTCAGACTGCCTGCACCACTCCTGTGACCGAAGGCATGGTCGTGCAGACGGAGACGCCGGAGATCGCGCAGGCACGCAAAGCCACAATCGAATTACTCCTCGGCAATCATCCGCTTGACTGCCCGGTCTGCGATGCCGGCGGCGAATGCGAATTGCAGGACATGACCTTCAAGTACGGCGCGCCAACCTCGCAGTATGTCGAGATCAAGCAGCACCGCGACGAACAGCAATGGTCGCCCGTAGTTTTCTTTGACCGGCCACGCTGCATCCTCTGCTATCGCTGCGTCCGCATGTGCGGTGAGGGCATGGACGTTTGGGCGCTGGGCGTGCAGAACCGCGGCGTCTCCAGCGTGATCGCGCCCAATCGTCAGGACCATCTGGACTGCGAAGAATGCGGCATGTGCATCGACGCATGCCCGGTGGGCGCGCTCACCTCCGGGACCTACCGCTACAAGACGCGGCCGTGGGAGATGAATCACGTTGCCACTGTCTGCACCCACTGCGGAGACGGCTGCAAGACCACGCTTGGTGTGCGTCGTGCCGATGACGGCATGGAGATCGTGCGCGGCGACAACCGCGACAAGAGCGGCATCAATGAGGACTTTCTCTGCATCAAGGGCCGTTACGCATTCGACTTTGCGAATCACCCCGACCGTTTGACCAAGCCGCTCATCCGCCAGTCCGACGGCACATTCGCCACCGTCACCTGGGAGCAGGCACTCGAGCACGCGGCCCGGAGACTGAAAGACGTTCGCGATACGAAGGGTCCCGGCGCGATCGGCGTCATCGGCTCCAACCGCACCACCAACGAAGAGAACTACCTGCTGCAGAAGTTTGCGCGCACAGTGCTGGGCACCAATAACATCGATCACCACCGCACTGCCGATTACGTCAGCTTCGTTCGCGCTCTTTCCGGCAAGCCTGACCGCGCCGCGTCCCTGCGCGATGCAGGCACCGCCCCTGCAGTCCTGCTTCTGGGCAACGATCCAACCGAGCAGCACCCTGCGCTGGCATGGGCGCTGCGCACCAACATCCGGCTCAACGCAGCGAAGCTCTTCCTGGTCAACACGAATGACATCAAGTTGCGCCGGCAGGCCAAGGCCTTCCTCCATATTCCGGAGGGCGGCTATGCCGATGCGGTCCGCTTCCTCGGATCCAATGACAGCAAGCTCGCCGGCGTTGAAGACGCCGCCGCCTTCCGCGATGCACTGCGTGCCGAGCAGAAGCTGCTCATCCTCTTCGGTTCGGAGTTCCGCGGCCACGATATCGACGCGCTGGTCTCCTTCGGACTGTCATTGCCTGAAGCACGATTCGCCTGCCTCGCCGACTACGCCAACTCGCGCGGCGCAGCCGACATGGGCCTGCTGCCAGATATGCTTCCCGGGTATCGCCATGTCACTGCGCCAGGACCGTTCGCCGAAGAGTTCCCCAACCTGCTGCAGACGCCGGGCAAAGACCTGATCGAGATGTTCGACGCTGCCGAGCGCGGCGAGTTGGGCGCGCTCTATGTCGTCGGCGCAAATCCGATCTCGCGTTACAACATTGATCCTGCCTCGCTCAGAAATACCTTTGTGGTTGTCCAGGAGATGTTCCTTACGGAGACAGCGCAGATTGCCGACGTGGTCCTCCCTGTCGCCAATCTCTACGAAAAAGGCGGCACCGTCACCAACAACTACGGCGATCTTCAGCTGGTTAAAAAAGCTGGCGACCGCGCCGGCGTGCGCAGCGATCTGGAACTCATCGTGCGCATCGCCGACCGCATGGGCGCCAAGCCGCAGCAACTTGTTCCCTTCGGTCGCGGATTGCGCGCCGATACGGGCCAGTCGCGCGGTGCGCAATCCGGCGAGGCCGATCGCCACTCCATCTGGCTAGCCTCGCGTCAGATCGAACCCAAGGTCAGCCCCTTCGATCCCTATGCAGTGCTCGACGAGATCGAGCGGCTCGTCCCCGGCTACGATGTCGAGCGCATGAACCTGCTCGCCGGCAACGATGTCCCTACCCGGCTGGTATCCATCGAGCCCGCTGTACCCGCGAGCCGGCGCGACCTTGTCCTGCCCGCAGAAGACGCGCTCTTCACCTCCGGCACACTCGGCCGCTACAGCGCCAAGCTGGCCGAAGTTCACGAGTCCCACCGGAAGTTGCCTACAGAGAGTGCGGCTGATTAAGCCATCGAATCATTGGCAGTAGAGATTTTTGGAAAGAGAGCCTGAGTGAGTCCGCTGCTGATATACGTGCTGCTGAGCATCGCCAAGATCATCGTCGTGCTGGTGATCCTGCTCACCTGCGTCGCCTACACCGTCCTGCTTGAGCGCAAGGTCGTTGGCCGCATTCAGAACCGCTTTGGACCCAACCGCGTCGGTCCCTTCGGCCTTCTGCAGCCACTCGCCGACGGACTGAAGCTCTTCCTCAAGGAAGACATCATGCCCACGTCGGTCTACCGGCCTCTCTATATTCTGGCGCCGGTCATCGCGCTCGCCTGCGCGCTGATCTCGATTGCGGTTGTCCCCTTTGGTGCAAACATCCAGTACCACTACCACGGCATGGGCATCGATCTCTTCGAGATCTCCGATCTCAACATCGGCCTGCTTGTCATCCTCGGCATTACCTCCATCGGCGTGTATGGCATTGCGCTCTCCGGGTGGGCTTCCAACAATAAATATTCGCTGCTCGGCTCCCTGCGCTCCAGTGCCCAGATCGTCAGCTACGAGCTCGCACTCGGCCTCTCTTTAATTGGCGTCGTTATCCGCTCCGGCTCGCTGCGGCTGCGCGATATCGTCGACGTACAGGCCACGCACGGCATTCTTTCCTGGAATGTCTTTGGCGGATTCCAGATCATCGCCTTCTTCATCTATCTCATCTCGGCGTATGCCGAAACGAATCGCGCGCCCTTCGACCTGGTCGAAGCGGAAAGCGAGCTCACCGGCGGCTACCACACCGAATACAGCTCCATGAAGTTCGCCATGTTCTTCATGGCCGAATACGCAAATATGATCACGGTTGGCTGCGTGGCCACGCTGCTCTTTTTCGGTGGATGGAGCAGCCCCTTCGGCAACCTGCTTCCCACGCCGCATTGGATCGTCATTCAGGCGCTGCTGCCGGTCTTCTGGTTCGTGTTGAAGGTCTTCTTCTTTGTCTTTCTCTATATCTGGGTGCGCGGCACTACGCCACGTTTCCGCTATGACCAGTTGATGGGCTTCGGCTGGAAGTTTCTTGTGCCGCTCGCCATCGCCAACATCATCGTCGCCAGCCTGATCTTCGCGCCACGGTGATTTACTATGAAACTTCCGCTGTCTGTAGTCCTTCCTGCTGGTGAACGGCTTTCGGCATGTATCTAGTCATCTTCTTTATCTTCGGAGCACTGTGCATCGGCGGCGCGCTGAATCTGCTGCTGCAGCGGCATCCGATCAACAGCGCTCTTTCGCTGATCGTCGTGATGACCTCGTTGGCCGTTCTCTACCTTCTGCTCGGAGCGGAGTTTCTTGCCGCCGCGCAGGTCATCGTCTACTCGGGCGCAATCATGGTGCTGTTCACATTCGTCATCATGTTGCTGAATGCTGGCGAAGAGGAGCGCACGCGCGGTAGCCGCGCAGCCTACATGGTCGGCTTTCCCGGTGTCGCCGCGCTGCTCGGCCTGCTCACCTACATCTTTCTCTCTGTGCGTACGCCGCTCGGCAACGCGCGTCTCGGCGGAGCATCGCTGGTCACCACATCCGATCTCAGCCGCGTGCTCTTCCGTGACCTGCTTCTGCCCTTCGAGGTCACGTCCGTCCTGATCCTGGTCGCCATTCTCGGCGCCGTAGCCCTGGCGCGAAAGGAGTCCTGACGTGGTTGTCCCCATCGCTTACTATCTGGTGCTCAGCGCGATCCTCTTCTCCATCGGCGTCGCCGCCTTTCTCATCAAGCGCAACATCATCACCGTCTTCATGTCGATCGAGCTCATGCTCAATGCCGTAAACCTGACCTTCGTCGCCTTCGCGCACAGTTGGCATCAGGTCAGCGGCCAGATCTTTGTCTTTTTCGTGATGGTGGTGGCGGCGGCTGAAGCCGCGGTGGGGCTGGCTATCATCATCGCAATCTTCCGCACCCGGAACACGCTCAACGTGGACCAGGTGAACCTGATGAAACTATGAACGACGGCCTCCATCTCTGGCTTATTCCGGTTCTGCCACTCGTCGGCTTTCTGCTGAATGGCCTGTTCGGTCAGCGTCTGCCGAAAGCGCTGGTCTCGACCGTCGCGCTCGTCTTCACCGCGGCGCCGTTGCTGCTGGTCCTTCACGTCTACACCAGCTTCTCCGCGCTCTCGCTTCCCTACATCGAGCGGCACACTTCCTGGATCGCCACCTCCGCCTTTCACGCTGACTTCGCCTTCGCGCTCGATCAGCTCACGCTGGTCATGCTGCTGGTTGTCACCGGCGTCGGCTTCCTCATCCATATCTACTCGGTCGGCTACATGGCGCACGAAGAGGGCTACTGGCGTTTCTTCGCATATCTCAACCTCTTCATGTTTTTCATGCTCACGCTCGTACTCGCAGAGAACTTCCTGCTGATGTTTGTGGGCTGGGAAGGTGTCGGCCTCGCCTCCTATCTGCTGATCGGCTTCTACTTCAAGAAGCACTCCGCCACGAAAGCCGGCATGAAGGCATTTGTCGTCAACCGCATCGGCGACTTCGGTTTTCTGGTTGCGATGTTTCTGCTGATCATTCACTTCGGGACACTCAGCTTTAGCGAGGTCGCCAGCCAGATCGCGCAGCGTCCCGACTGGCACGGCGGCGTGCTGACCGTAATAGCGTTGCTGCTGGTGCTAGGCGCAGCCGGCAAGTCCGCACAGATTCCCCTCTACATATGGCTCCCGGACGCCATGGAAGGTCCCACCCCGGTCTCGGCACTCATCCATGCCGCCACCATGGTCACGGCCGGCGTCTACATGGTCGTGCGTACGCATGCGCTCTTTGATCGCGCACCATTGGCACTCAGCGTCGTCGCGGTCATCGGTGCAGCCACCGCATTTTTCGCCGCGACCGTCGGTGTTGTCCAGACAGACATCAAGCGCGTGCTCGCCTACTCCACCATCTCGCAGCTCGGCTACATGTTCCTCGCGTGCGGCGCCGCTGCCTACTCGGCAGCCATCTTTCACCTGGTGACGCATGCTTTCTTCAAAGCTCTGCTCTTCCTTGCGGCCGGTTCGGTCATTCATGCCGTCGGCGGCGAGCAGGACATGCGCGTCATGGGGGGCCTGCGCCGCTTTATCCCGGTCACTTTCTGGACCATGACCATGGCGGTCTTCGCCATCTCCGGCTTTCCGCCGTTCGCCGGCTTTTTCTCGAAGGATGCAATCCTCGCTGAGGTCTTCCACTCCCCCAACGGCGGTCCGCTGCTGTGGGCTGTCGGGCTGCTTACGGCGGCCATCACCTCCTTCTACATGTTCCGCCTCTGGTACATGACCTTCTTCGGTCATCTTCGCCTGCAGACCCCTCAGCACGAAGCCGTGCCAGTTGCGCTCGACGATGAGCTGCTTGCGACGGAGCACTCCACGAATGGCCATCATGCCCAGGTCCATGAGCATGTGCACGGCATTCACGAGAGCCCCGGCTCGATGCTGGTTCCGCTCGTGCTGCTCGCAATTCTTTCCGTCGCCGGCGGCTGGATCGGCATTCCGCACGCGCTTGGTGGCGGCGATCGCTTCGCGCGCTTCCTCGATCCCGTCACGCATGGCACTGGCGCTCCCGCCTCCTTCGAGCAGGTTTCGATCGCCATGCGTACCGGTGCCCCAATCCCCACCACCGAGCCTCCATCCACGCCGAAAGATCCGCAGACAGAGCGCATCCTGACTGGCTGCTCCGTGTTCGCCGCGCTGCTTGGCTTGTTGCTCGCAGATACGCTTTACCGCCGTAAGCCGCAGCTTCCCGCCAAAATGGCAGCGAGTTCGCGGGCACTCTACGGCCTCATCGTCAACAAATATTGGATTGACGAAATCTACGGCTTCCTCTTCGTCAAACCGCTGCTGATCGTCTCCCGTTACATTCTGTGGGGTGGCTTCGATCGCGGTGTGATCGGCGGTGGCGGCCGCGTTCTCGCCGGTGGAACACAGGGCGTCGGGGCCGTCCTGCGCCGCATCCAGTCGGGTAATATTCGCTCCTACGCCGGCTGGCTCGCCCTCGGCGCCGCGGCCATTCTGCTGCTCTCTTTCTTCGGCTTTGGAGCGCACCTCCACGTGGGGGTCCGATAGGCGCCATGACCTCCATCACCTCGATAGATCATTCCATCCTCACCTGGATTCTGTTGCTGCCCGCCTTCGGCGCAGTGGTCGCGGCGCTTCTGCCGGAGCGCGGTAAGCTGGTGCAGAGCTGGACACTGCTCATCGCGCTCGCCACCTTCGCGCTCACGCTCCACCTGCCCACGCATTTCGATTACAACCACCCCGGCTTCCAGTTCGAAATCAACCGGCTCTGGATCGTCTCGCCTCCCATTCGCTATCACCTTGGCATCGACGGCCTCTCCATGTGGCTGGTTGTCCTCACCGGCTTCCTCGCACCCATCGGCGTGCTCGCCTCCTGGCGCGCGATCGACACGCGCGTGAAGGAGTTCTATTCCCTCTTTCTCCTGCAGCAAACTGCAATGCTGGGCGTCTTTCTCGCCCTCGACCTGATGGTCTACTACGCCTTCTGGGAGCTCACGCTCGTACCCATGGCGATCCTGATCGCGATGTTTGGCCGCGATCCAGGCAGCCGTAACAGCTCGCGCGCGGCGATCAAATTCTTCCTCTATACCTTCATTCCGTCTGCACTTTTTCTGGTCGGTATCCTCGCCCTCTACGCTCGCACAGGCACCTTCGACTATCTCGAGCTGAAATTGCAGCTCATGCAAAATCCGTCGCTCTTCCCGCCGGGAGCGATGTGGCTCATCTCGCTCTCATTCCTCCTGGCCTTCGCGGTCAAGGTGCCCGTCTTCCCGTTGCACGGCTGGCTCGGCGATGTCTTCAGCGAAGCGCCCACCGCCATGGCAATGGTCGTCGCCGGCAAGCTCGGACTTTATTCGTTGATCCGTTTTCACCTCGGGCTCTTTCCCTTCGAGTCTCGCCGCGTCGCGCACTGGATGATCATGCTGGCCGTGCTCGGCATCCTCTACGGCGCCCTGGTCGCGCTGGTCCAGAATGACCTGAAGCGCCTGCTCGCCTTCGGCACCATCTCCAGCCTCAGCTTCTGCACGCTGGGCATCTATACCTTCGCCATCAACGGCCTGGATGGTGCGGTCTTCCACATCCTCAGTGAGTCGATCACCGGTGGCGCTCTGCTGGTCCTGTTCGGCGTAATGTACGAGCGCTATGGCACCTACGAGATTGAGCGTTACGGCGGACTCGCAGCCAGAACACCGCGGCTCGCCACCCTGTTCATCCTCACCGTGCTCGCGCTCATCGGCCTTCCCATACTCAATGGCTTCGTCGGCGAGTTCCTCACGCTCTCCAGCGGCTTCGCCACCAGCCACGTCTGGGGCGCACTCGGCACCGTCGGCGTCATTCTCAGCGCGGCTTACACGCTATGGATGGTGCAGCGCGTCTTCTACGGTCCCGAATCGCCGCTGGTGCACCGCTCACCCGCTCATGATCTCGCGGCACGCGAACACCTCGCCTTGTGGCCCATGGCGGCCCTCATGGTCATCATGGGCGTCTTCTCGCCTTACTGGATACGCGCCATCGATCGCGGCGTGCATGCATTGAGCAACGCGCCTGCCGTCTCCCATCCGGCGGCCGCACTCGCATCCGGCCCCTCGCATGATGAGGAGGCCCAATAACATGCCGGTCTATTCCATTTACCGCATCCTGCCCGAGGTCATCCTCACCCTCGCCGGCGTCCTCATCATGCTGGTCGATCCGCTGTTGCCGCGCGCCACCAGCCGCAAATCCGTCGGCTGGTTCAGCGTATTGGCAACTCTGGCAGCCTTCGCCGCCGGCGCCTGGCAGCTGCAACTGCCCGCCGGCACCGCCTACTTTGGCGTGGTCCAAACCGACGCGTTCAGCGTCTTCTTCCATCTGCTGATCTGCGGCACGGTGCTAGTCGCGCTGCTTGCAGCCATCGACTCCGTCCGTCCGGAAACCCATGACATGGGCGAGTTCTTCGCCCTCATCCTCTTCGGCACCGTCGGCATGCTGCTCATGACCTCGGCAGTCGAGCTACTGCTGGTCTTCATCGGTCTCGAGATTTCGTCGATCTCTACCTACATCCTCGCGGGCTTTCGCAAGCGTACCGGCAGAAGTCCAGAAGCCGCCATCAAGTACTTCCTGCTCGGCTCGTTCGCCACGGCATTCTTTCTCTATGGCATTGCGCTCACCTTTGGCGCGACCGGCACCACCCGCATCGCCGCCATCGCCGCCGCGCTCCCGAACACCACCACCCCGATCCTCGCCTGGACCGCCGTAGCCCTCATCCTCATCGGCCTCGGCTTCAAAGTTTCCGCCGCCCCCTTCCACGTCTGGACGCCGGATGTTTACGAAGGCGCGCCCTCGCCCGTCGTTGCTCTCATGTCCACCGCTCCCAAGGCCGCAGCGTTCGCGGTTCTGCTGCGCATCTTCTACGGCGCATATCCCTCGATCCAGCAGCACTGGTGGGGCCTCTTCTGGATTCTCGCCGCCGTCTCCATGACGCTCGGCAACTTGGCTGCGCTGCGCCAGCAGACCGTCAAGCGCATGCTGGCCTACTCATCCATCGCGCACGCCGGTTATCTGCTGGTCGCCTTCACCAGCTTCTCGCCCCAGGGCGTTGCCGCAGCCGCCTTTTACGTGCTCTGCTACGTCGCCATGAATGTCGGCATCTTCGCCGTCATCAGCCACGTTGGCGGTTACGATGACCACCTCTGGTCCATCACCGACTACCGCGGCCTCGCTTACCGT
>JBJMGC010000252.1:0-15092 GCA_045808105.1 Acidobacteriaceae bacterium
CGAGCAGGCGTTCGAAATCGAGCGAAATTGTGGCTCCGGCTTTTTGCGTCACTTCGTCTTCGATGGGGAGGTCGAAATCGTCGGCGCCGTAGCGAAGGCCTTCGAGCGCGCCTGCGTTCTGCGTGAGAACAGATGTGCGGATGCGCGGGATGTTGTCGAGATAAATGCGGGAGAGCGCGAGATGGCGCAGATATTCCTGGGTCGAGATTTCTATCCCACCCAGCTGCGTGAAGTAGGGCTTGAAGGTCCAGCAGAGAAAGCTTTTGAGGCCGCCGCCGAGTGCAGAGACTTCGTCCTGGAAAGCGCGGGTGCGCTCGAGGTGCTCGATCCGCTCGTCGAGCGTTTCGTCGAAGCCGATGACCATGGTGGCGGTAGTCTTGAGGCCGGCTTCGAGGATGGCGCGCTGGGCGGCGAAGTATTCGGCGACGGTGTATTTGAATTTGGAGTGGCGGCGGCGGAAGTCTTCGGTGAGAATTTCCGAGCCTCCGCCAGTGATCCAGCGCACGCCGGCGGCTTGGAAGCGCGCGGCGGCTTCCGCGTACGTCAGTTTGGCATGGTCGGCGAGGTAGAGGAATTCCGCGATGGTGAGCGCGTAGAACTCTAATGTGTCGCCGTATCGGTGACGAATGGCGGAGAAGAGCTCGCAGTAATAGTCGAGCGGGAGATGCGGGTTGAAGCCGCCGTTGAATGCGGCGAGGTCGCCCCCCAGGGCGAGCAGCTCATCTAATTTCGAAAAAACCGCTTCGCGGGAGAGGACGTAACCGCCCTCCTGACCGGGGAGCTTGTAGAAGGCGCAGTAGTCGCACTGGGCAACGCAGACGTTGGTGTAGTTGATGATGCGCATCACCATGTAGGTGGCGCGTCCGGCGGGGTGGAAACGGGCGCGGACGATCGAGGCTAGATCGCAAAGCTCGGCGTCAGTAGCGTGCTGCCAAAGATGGCTTGCATCCGCGGGTGTGATGCGCTGGCCGGCGTGGACCTTTGCGGCTATGGCGTCCGTGACGGGATTGGCGAGAGTGGCCACCTGTTTATTGTATGGGCCGCGATGGCGGTATCCCATCTCAGGAGCGAGACGTGAGGCACCCATGGGGTGCCCTTCCGATCAAGATGGATGGGATGGTGCCGGTGGGAGTTGGCGGAGAGTTTGAAGGTTCTTCGGCAGGTCTTTCCACTGCTTTTTCTTGAGCAGGAGGTCGCCAGGCGCGGAGCGGGCGAAGTAGCGCTCGATGTCGGCCCGGACGGCGGGATTGATTGGCTGGAGGCTTGGCTTCTGCTCTGGCTGTTGCGGCGTCGGTTGGCTTCTATCCGGTTCGGGGGCTTTGGGTTGCAGAGGCTGGGCTGCCTTATGTTGGTCGCCTTGCGGCTGGGTGCCGGCGGCAGGGGCTTCGGGGCTGGACGGTTCAGGAGCTACCCAGGGAGTGGATGGCGTGGGTGGCGGCGCGGGCCGGCGCGGTTTGACCAGCAGGGCGAGATAACGGGCGTACGTCTGGTCGGCAAGCCCGTATTCGGCGGGGCCGGTTGGCTTGCCGGTATCGAGGTCGAGCGAAGCGAGTTTGAGCGATGGGCGATCGGCGGGCTCGGCTTTCAGTGTGTCGAGATAGTGGCTGTAGCGGTCGACCACGCGGTCCATGCCGGAGAGGAAATTCTTTTGCGCATCGGCGCTGGGCACGCGCAGCGAAAGATCTTTCAGCGGACCGATTTTGGGAATGAGTTTGAGCATCAAGGCCAGCACACGGGTGCCGAAGCCGGGTCGCCGGTAGGAGTTCCCCCAGCGGCGCTGGTAGTCGGCCTTGCTGAGGCGGTAGGTCAGCTTTTTGGGGACGAAGGTGGGATCAGCCTTCTTCATTTTCTCGCCGTAATCAGTGACGGCGACCTGCGTCATCTTTGGAAGCAGCGTGCTGACCGTCCTGCGATAAGTGCCGATGGCGAGATCTTCCTTGGTTAGCACCTGGTTGAGAGGGACTCCGTAGGTGTCCAGAAAGGCGCGTTCGACGACCGGCTTGGCGACCTGGAAACCGATGAAGTCGTGGAAGGCTTCTGGCGCATAGCGTTGCTGCACTACTTCGAGAACGTCGAAGCCGAATTCAGTCTGCAGGTGTTGGCGGGGAGCCTCGTCGTAGAGCACGGCGGTACCGTAGCGGCGGCTGAGGTTGGGATATTCGCTGGCGGTGGCGCGATTGACGGCGGGATGGCCGAGCGTGTCCGAGGTGTAGTGGGCGAGCGCACCCAGGGCGAAAGCGAATTCGTTCGGATTCTGCGCGTCGCGGATGAGGTTGGAAACGAAGTCTCCGGTGCGGATGTAGTGCGTCATGTCCGAGAAGAGTTTGTTGCCGAAGGGGTAATAGCCCAGGTCCTGAATGATGGCGCCGCCGTAGGCGTAGGCGTGAGCTTCCTTGATCTGATCGGGCGTGATGCCGGGATAACGGCGCTGGAGCAGCGGGACGATATGGGATTTCCAGGAGAGGTCGACGACCTGCTCGTGGGAGAGGACGGAGTAGGCGCGGGCCGGCGGCGGAGGCACGACGAGAAGCAGAATGAGCGCGAGAGCGAGATGGGCGCGACAGCGCGTCTGGCGATTCAACATACCGCTTGGCTTCGATGCAGGATTGACGGCTGAATGAACAGGAAGTCCGAATTATTCCATACAGGGATGGTGTCCATGCCCCAAACCCGCTGCATTGGGGGCGGAGCAGGCCGGAAGGCGAGGCAAAAGCATTTGGGGCTGCGGGAATCAGCAGTTATGCTGATGCCTAAAGCATTTTCTCTACAGGTCAGATCGTCCAAGGGTGTTCCTGTGGCTTTCCCCGATGAAAGCCATCGCCGAAGAGCATTCCACAGACCCGAGTATTAGCGGAAATGCACTCAGCGCCCATGTTGCCGCTGGACTGGATCACGCAACGCACCCCATTGTCAGAGGAGAGAGATGTCAAACGAACAGCGGAATTTTCTTGCCCTTCCCTATGAAGAGCTGGAAGAGCTGAACCTGAAGGCCAAAGACCAGCGGCGGAAGCGCGTGGCGGCCGACACGGTTCGCGAGGAACGCCTGAAGTACCTGACGGACGAGAAGCGCATCAAGGCAGTGACAGTGATGTTCAGCGACCTGGAAGGCCGCCTGCACATGCTGGATTACGACAAGAAGTTCCTGATCAAGAGCTGGGACAATTTGACGTTTGATGGCTCGTCGATCCGCGGCTTTACCGCGCAGCGGGAGAGCGATCTGCGGCTGTTTCTGGACTGGGGTTCGTTTTACTGGGTGCCGGAAGACTTCTTCGGCGCGGGCAAGGTGCTGGTGTTTGCCGATGTGATCGACAAGGGCGGCACACCCTATGCGGCCGACGTGCGCGGCGTGCTGAAGAGTTTTGCCGACGATAAATTCGCGAAGGACGGCTACACGCTGAACGCTGCGAACGAGATCGAGGGCTTCCTCTTCCAGGGGGTGGATGCGGAGCAGCACTTCTTCCAGAAGCAACGCTTCGACTACGTAAATACCGGCGGCTACTATCATTCCCTGCCGGGCGATCCCCTGCGCACGTTCATCGATACCGCGGCAGAGGTGCAGCGCGCACTGGGCTTCGAAAACGAGAAGGACCACCCCGAAGTGGCGCCGTCGCAGTTTGAGATCAACTACAGCTACGGCGATGCGGTGGGGGCGGCGGACCAGATCCAACTTTACAAGCTGATCTGCCGGCAGGTAGCGACCAAGCTGGGACTGACGGCGAGCTTTCTGCCGAAGCCGGTGGTGGGCGTGAACGGCAGCGGCATGCACACCAATGTTTCCATCAGCAAAGGCAAGAAGAACCTGATGTGGGATCCGAAGGGGCAGGAGAAGCTGAGCGCCTTTGGATGGGGTTTCGTCGACAAGGTCCTGACCCATGGCAACGATTTGTGCCTGCTGCTGAATGCCAGCGTGAATGCGTACCGGCGGTTGGATCCGCACTTCGAGGCGCCGAACCAGATCAAGGCGTCGGCGACGGACCGCGGATCGATGGTGCGCATTCCGATCGGGAACGAGAAGAGCATGCGGGTGGAGGTGCGTTCGGTGAGCCCGGATGCGAATCCATACCTGGTGCTGTACTCGATCTTCAAGACGGGCCTGGATGGGACGACGTCGAAGATTGCGAACCTGCGTCAGGCGGAGCGGTATCTGCCAGACAACATCTATACGGCGCTGGAGGACTTCCGCAATGCAACCTGGACCACCAAGCTGCTGGGCGAAGATGTGAAGGCGCGCTATGCGGACCTGAAGCAGGCGGCGGCGGATCGCTGCCCACGGCTGCTGGGGACATTCGTGAAGGTGCCGGAGGTGCAGTACCACCACGATGTGTACAACCAGTATTTGTGGGGCTTCTTTTAGATCGAAGTACTGTGAATGGTTTGACGAGGGGAGGGCAAACAATTGCCCTCTCTTTTTTGCTTTTGGGTGCCTCACCGGCGGCCGACATTCGTAACCGAGCAATGAGAATTTTTGACGCAAACTTAGCAATTTGATCTGTATACTCGGGCCGCGTTTAAGAGAGCCGGCATTACGCCGGCTCCGGGCCTGAGGCCTTTCCTTGTATCGCTCTCTTGTTTCTGCTCTGCTCTCTCTGGCGTGTCTCTCGACTCTGCCTGCGCTCGCACAAGCTGGATCTACCCAGGCGGATGTGACGCTCTCGGTTCCCGCGAATCCGACCGCGAGCGGTGTGTCGCTGACCGGCACGGTGCAGCCGCTGATGCCCAGCATTCCGACTGCATTGCCGCATCCGAGTGGGTCGCTCACTTTTTTTGATGGTGGGACCGCGCTGAATACTGGCGGCACAGCGCTGACTACGGGTGTGGCGTATTCGTCCGCTACCTTTGCGCAGACCTTTGGCACGCCGGATGCGGCTGTAAGCGCATCGCGGAGCGGGCAGGTCCAGGGAGATTTCAATGGCGACGGACGGCCTGATCTGGTGCTCTACTCTGTAGCGCAGCCAGGCACGTCTTCCAGCGCGCTAGTGCTGCAGGCCTTCATCAGCAACGGGGAGGTGACTCCTTCTTCAAATGGTCCTATTAGCTACGTCACGCTACCGGAGCAGACCATACCGATGCCTTCGCTTCCTGCTTACCCCGGCTACGCCGGCGATGTGGCGGTGATCGATATAGACGGTAACGGCCACCTCGACTTGTTGCTCGGGAATACGGTCGCCTACGGGAAAGGTGATGGTACTTTTTCAAACCCCACCGTGCTCCCGGTGTTGGCTACAGGCTTCAGCCAGGCATATGCCGTGGACATCAACGGG
This sequence comes from Acidobacteriaceae bacterium, assembly GCA_045808105.1. Lineage (GTDB taxonomy): Bacteria > Acidobacteriota > Terriglobia > Terriglobales > Acidobacteriaceae > KBS-83. The sequence goes on from JBJMGC010000252.1 coordinate 5,262, forward strand.
GACGGAAAGCTGGATATCGTGGCGGTGAATACGCCCCCTAAGCCCACTAGTATTTCCGTAACTACTGTGCAGTATATGTTCACGGTCTTCCGCAACGATGGGGGCGGAACTTTCACCTCACTCGGCACCTTTCCACTGGCTGCTTCGTTTCAAACCGGAAATTTGTGCTGCGCAACTTACGGCATCAACGGATTGAGCTTTGCCGACTTGAATGGCGATGGCAAGCTCGACGTGCTTTCGCAGAGTAATGTCGTCCCAAATACCCAGAGCTCCGCAGCGCTTCACCTGAATGTGATGCTCAACAATGGGGACGGGACATTTGGCGCACCCAAGCCGGTCGACAACTCGGCTCTCCTTGATATCGGTGGTGATGGAGTAGCGTTTGGGAATATCAACGGTGATGGAAAACAAGACCTGGTGGTGGCCTATTCGAGTCAGAACGAAAATGTTTTCCTGGGAGCCGCATTGGGAAATGGAGATGGAACCTTCGGAGCATTCTCTCAACTGAAGCTCATCAATTTTCTAACGATGGGCATCTATAACCCGCAGGTACAACTCATCGACTTCAATGCGGATGGAAAACTCGACGCGGTTGTCGGATCAGGCGAATTGGCGCTTGGCAACGGCGATGGCACGTTCACGCTTTCGACGCCGCTTTTCTCGCAGCCTGCGAACCCGCAGATACCTGTGAACTACCCATTGTTGCAGGCCAACCTCTTTCCTCATTCGTGGCCGTCCCTGATCTACCTTAACGTGCCGACCGGCGCGAATGCGGTGTTCACGCCGCTGGACAGCAGCAACGCGAGCACGAGCGTGGCGCTGAGTGCGGGAATGCACACGCTCACCGCTCATTATTCCGGTGACAGCACGTATGCGGCTGCTGTTTCGCCGGAGGTCACCGTCACTGTTGCTGCGGCGGCAACTACGATGACCCTCACGTCCTCGGCGAATCCGAGCTATGCGGGACAGAGCGTCACGTTTACCGCGACGATTGCGGGGCTGGCGCCTGGTGCGGGTGGAACGGTGACGTTCTCGAATGGATCGACGACGTTGGGCACCGCGACGGTGAGCAATGGCAGCGCCAGCTATGCGACGACGTTGTCCAGCGCCGGCAATCAGACCATCACCGCAGGCTATAGCGGGGACGCTAACGATGCTGCTTCGAGCGGTACGGTGAACCAGGCGGTGGAAGCGCCAGTTACGATTGCAGCTGCTAGCGGCGGCTCGACGACGCTGACTGTGGCATCCGGCCACTCCGTCACGACGCAGGTAAGCGTAGCGGGCGCGGGTGGATTCAGCGGGACGGTGAACTTGTCCTGCACTGGCTTGCCGGCAAATGCATCGTGCAGTTTCAGTCCGGCGTCGATGACCGTCTCCGGGACTACGGCTGCGAATACAACGCTGACTGTCTCGACTGCGGCGACGGCAACGGCGAGCGTGGTGGGTGACGGGTCATTGCGCGCAATGACTGCGCTGGCCTGCGGGCTGCCTCTACTGGGGCTATTGGCACTGTTGCCGGTGGGTCGTGGGCGACGGCTGCTGCTTTGCGCCGGTTTTGCACTGCTTGTCGCGGCGGGTGGTTTGACGGGCTGCGGTGGCGGCGGGCAGTCGAGCGCGACCAAAACTGCACCGGGAAATTACACCTTCAAGGTGGTTGCGACCTCCAGCTCGACTACTTCGACTGCGAGCTACACGCTTACCGTGCAGTAGATCGAGTTTGAGGCTCGCCGTTTAAGGGCCGGGAGCCAAGGGAGAACAGCAGATCCCATGGCTCGCGGTCGGGATGACACATCGCGGCGAATCAGCGAAGCACACCCTTCTTTTGACGATGCGCCTGTGTCACGGTGCAAGTTGGAGTGCTGCGCAGTCCCTGATACAACAAGAGGACGACACGGCTGAGGCGACCGCCCCTGACGGCGCACCTCTGCTCATTCTTGTGAGAGACAGGGAAGGACGAGGCGATGGAGACCCGTGCGGAGGTCACGAAGGATGTGAACCGGCGGTTGCGCGTGGCGATCGCGGGCTTTGGCACGGTGGGATCGGCGGTGGCGCGCATCCTGATCGAGCAGAGCGGCACCTCCTCGTTTGAACTGGCATACATTCTGAACCGGCGCATTGCCCAGAAGCGCGTCGAGTGGATACCCCGCTCCGTACGGTGGACGGACGACATCGACGAGGTGCTGGACTCGGACATCGATGTGCTCGTGGAGTTGGTGGGCGGCCTGGACCCGGCAGGGACCTGGGTGCGGCGCGCGCTGGCTAGCGGCAAATCCGTCGTGACGGCAAACAAGGCGCTGATTGCGGCGGAAGGCGTGGCACTGAGTGAGCTGGCGTGCCGGCATCGGCAGCACCTGGCGTATGGCGCGTCGGTGGCGGGTGGTGTGCCGGTGCTCTCCGGATTGCAGGAGGGGCTCGCGGGCGACCAATTGGTGCGGGTGAGCGGCATCCTGAATGGGACGTGCAACTACATTCTCACGCGCATGGAGCACGCGGGATTGTCGTTTGCCGATGCGCTGGTCGAGGCGCAGCGCGCGGGTTTTGCGGAGGCGGACCCGAGCGCCGACGTGGATGGCTACGATGCGCGGGCGAAGATCACGATCCTGAGCCGCGTGGCATTGGGCGCGGATGTGGATCTGGAGACGGTGCTATGCCGGTCGATCCGGCCGATCACGGCGGTGGACCTGCGGTATGCGGCGGAGCTGGGTTGCACCATCCGGCAGATCTCGCATGCAGAGGTGCAGGAGGACGCGCTGCACATCGCCGTGCAGCCCATGCTGGTGGAGCGGTCGCTCCCGCATGCGCGCGTGGTGGGCGCACAGAACATTGTGGTCAGCACCGGGCGTTACGGTGGCGAGACGACCTTCTCCGGCAACGGCGCGGGCGGAAACCCTACCGCCGTTGCGGTGGTGAGTGATCTGGTGGCGCTAGCGCGGCTGGGCACAACGTCCTCGGAGTCGATGAGTCCGGTATTAAAGAAGATGCTGGCATCCAGCCAGTTCGTCATGCCGCACTACACGCGCTATCTGGTGCGCGATCGACCGGGGATTCTGGCGGCGATCTCGCAGGTGCTGGCGACCTATGCGATCAATGTGGATGCGGTGCTGCAGCTGCCGGGGCACTCGCGTGAGGCGCTGCCGTTTGCCATCACGCTGGAGCCATGCAGCCAGCAGGCGCTGGACGCGGCGCTGGCGGAGATCGGCAAGCTGCATTTCCTGGCACAGCCGCCGTTGTGCCTGCCTATCCTGAGGAAGCGCGCGTGACCCATCTGCATTGCATCGGCGCCGCGTGCGGCGCAACGTTCGACCTGCACACACCGCTGATGGCGTGCCCGAAATGCGGCGAGTTGCTGGAGGTGGTGGTCGATGCGCCGCAGCAGGATGCGGCCGCGCTGAAGACACTATGGTCGGAGCGGCGGCGCTCCTTTGCGGCGATCGACGCGAGCGGCGTGTGGCGATTCCGTGAAGCATTGCCGCAGTATGCGGCCGAAACAGTGGTGACATTGCGGGAGGGCAACGTGCCGATGGTGCGCGCGCAGCGAGCGGCGGAGTTTGCCGGCGTGACGCAGCTGCATTTCAAGCATCTGGGATGGAATCCGACGGGCTGCTTCAAGGACCTGGGGATGACAACGGGCATGACTGAGGCGCGCCATCTGGGGGCGAAGGTGGTGGCTTGCGCGTCGACGGGGAACACTGCGGCCTCGCTGGCGGCGTATGCGGCGCGTGCGGGCGTCATTGGTCGCGTGTATCTGCCGGCGGGACAGGTATCGATGAACAAGCTGGCGCAGGCGCTGGACTTCGGCGCGGAGATTGTCGAGGTGAACGGCAGCTTCGACGATGCGTTGAATACGCTGCTAGCGCTGCCGCCGGAGGAAGTTTACTTCCTGAATTCGGTGAACCCATTTCGCATCGAGGGGCAAAAGACGTGCATGTACGAAGTGATGGAGGAGCGCGGCTGGCGGGCGCCGGACTATCTGGTTGTGCCGGGCGGGAACCTGGGCAACAGCGCGTCATTCGGAAAGGCATTCGATGAGCTGCTGCGGTGGGGACTGATTGAGCGTGCGCCGAAGCTGATCGTTGTGCAGGCCGCGGGAGCGAACCCATTTGCGCGATTGTGGCGTGAGCGCGCGAAGAAACCTGAGGCGGTATTGCAGCCGCTCGATCCGGAGACGCGCGCGACCGCGATACGGATTGGCAATCCTCGCTCGTGGCGGAAAGCGCTGCATGGTGTGGAGTCGACGGGCGGCACTGTGATCGACGTGACGGATGAGGAAATTGGCGAAGCGAAGGCGGCGATTGGGCGCGACGGGATTGGGTGCGAGCCGGCGTCCGCAACGACTTTGGCAGGACTGAAGAAGCTGCGCGAAGCGGGCGTGGTGGAGCGCGATGCGGAAGTGGTTGCGATGCTGACTGGCCACGGGCTGAAGGACACGGCGTACATCCTGGAGCAGCACGGGACTCGCAATCAGGGTCAACAAGAGGGCCACTGAGGATGACGATGCCAGAAGACCCGCTTATTGACTCCCTGCCGATCGGCGCCGAGCCTGCGGAGATCCACGTCCCGGGATCGATTGCGAATTTAGGGCCGGGCTTCGACACGCTTGCCGTCGCGGTGAATCTATACCTCAGTCTGCTGGTGGAGCGGCGCGAGGGACTGGATGGGGTCACGTTTGAATTCGTAGGCTGCGAGCCGATGGGCGAGAACCTGATCCATGCGGCCTATGCGCAATTGCGTGAGGAGTATGCGCGGCCGTTGCCGTCGATTCACGTCGAGGTGCGGAGCCAGATTCCGCCGCGCTCGGGACTGGGATCGAGCGCAGCGGCGACAGTTGCGGGATTGCGACTGTTCGAAGTGGTGAGCGGGGTGTCGCTGGGGCCGACGCCGCTGCTGGCAGTGGCGGCAGCGCTCGAAGGACATGCGGATAACGTCGCGGCCGCGCTGCTGGGTGGGCTGACAGTGAGCTGCCAGACCGATGATGGCGGCGTGACCGCGGTGAGTCTGCCGTGGCCGCCTTCGATACGGCTGCTGGTGCTGACCCCGGATTATGCGCTGACCACAACGCGCGCTCGCGAGGTGCTGCCGGCGCAGGTGCCCTTTCGCGATGCAGTGAGCAATATGCAGCGGGTGGCGCTGCTGCTGTGCGCGCTGGAGAACGAGCATACGCAGAGTTTGCGCGAAGCCATGGTGGACAAGCTGCACCAACCGTATCGCAAGGGCATCGTGCCGGGGCTTTCAGAGTTGCTGGAACTGGAGCATCCAAAGCTGTTGGGTGTATGCCTGAGCGGCGCCGGACCTTCGCTGCTGGCGCTGACGCTGGGTGAATCGCTGGAGGTGAAAGACCTGATCGAGCGGACCTATCGCCAGACCGGAAATACGTTCAAGATGCGGTGGCTTAAGGGCGAGCAGCCGTTTCCATGAGCAGCTGCTGCACGGGTGATGGCCGGTCTTTGTAGGTTAGGCGCGGCAGGTCTTCTACAGCGCGGCGCAGGGCGGTCTCCCATCGGGCGTGTAACTCAAGCAGCTCGGGATCGTCGGCTGCGAAGCGGCGGTATTCGGTAAAGTCGAGTGAGCCGTCGCGATAGACAAGCAGCTCGAGCGGCGGTCCGACCGTGACATTCGAGCGAATGGTGGCATCGAAGGAGAGCATGGCGTAGAGCGCGGCGACGTCCAGCGGCGTCTTGTCATGGACGACACCGCGGTCGAGGATTGGACGGCCGTATTTGGCTTCGCCGATCTGCAGATAGGGCGAATCCTGGGTGGCGCTGAGCGGATTTCCCTGGGGATAGATACAGTAGAGCGCAGGTGGTCCTCCGCCCTTGACCTGGCCACCGAGCAGCAGGTGGATGTTGAAGTTGTAGTCGTCGCGCTCGAGCGCGGCGCGATCGAGATCGGAGACGCGGCGCACGGCATCGCCAACGGCGCGGGCGGCAGCATACATGGATTCGGCCCGGGCGAGTCCCCTACCCTGCTGGAAGTCGTCCTGCATCAAAGTGATGGTCGATTGCGTGAGCGAGAGGCTACCGCTGGTGAGCAGCACAAAGGCGCGCTCGCCGGGGAGGACGAAGGTGTGCATCTTGCGGCAAACGTTGACCTGGTCGTAGCCTGCGTTGCTGCGCGAGTCCGAGGCCATGACGAGACCCTCGCGGGTCATGATGCCGAGGCAATAGGTCATGGGCTCCATCCTCTCGCAGGCGTGGCAGAATTGCTACCCGGCGGGTAAGAAAAGCAGCCGCAAGGTCTCGGTTAATGGCATATCCTAGTCTCCCCGGAGCCCCGGCGCTCCCGGTTATTGGTAGGACCCACGCATTACCCCGCTCCGACCCGCGTCGTTCGAAGCGAGCTGAACTCCATCATCCAAAGGAGGACCACAGCTTCGCCGATGAAGATTCGCCTGGGATACGACATTGCGTTTGAGACGCCTCATGAGGTTGCCATGGTGGCGATGCTGCACGTGCATCCATCGCGCGAAGGCGACCTGCGTGAGCCGGACGTGCTGGAAACAAACGCGGGTGTGACCAAAGACGAGTACGTCGACAGCTTTGGCAATCGCTGCACACGGTTGGTTGCCCCGGCGGGAGAGCTCCAGTTGCACGGAAGTACGTTGATTGTGGACAGCGGCGAGCCGGATCGAGCGGGTGCGGGCGTAATGGAGCATCCTGTGTCGGCGCTGCCGACCGAGACGCTGCAGTTTTTGCTGGCAAGCCGCTACTGCGAGGTGGATCTGCTGTCGCCGGTGGCGCATGACTTGTTTGGCGGCATCGAGCCTGGCTGGCCGCGGGTGCAGGCGATCTGCGGGTGGGTGCATTGGAAGGTCGAGTTTGGGTATCACTTCGCCCGCCCGACGAAGACGGCACTCGATGTCTACACGGAGCGGCGAGGGGTGTGCCGCGATTTTCAGCATTTGGCGATCACCTTCTGCCGCGCGATGAATATTCCGGCGCGGTATGCCACCGGGTATCTGGGGGACATTGGCGTGCCTGTAGGGGTGACGCCCATGGACTTCAGCGCGTGGTTCGAAGTGTACCTGGGCGATCGCTGGTGGACGCTGGATGCGCGGCACAATCATCCGCGGGTTGGCCGCGTGCTGATGGCCACGGGACGGGACGCTGCCGATGTTGCGCTGACGACGGCATTCGGCACGGCGAACCTGAAGAAGTTTCTGGTGATCAGCGATGAGGTGGCGGAATGAACCAGAACATCGGCATGGAAATGGAAGCCGGCCAGAGCCGCCTGTTCAGCGAGACGGAGGAGTTTCGCAACTCCATGCTGCGCAAGTATGTGCTGGACGGCGCCTATGACGAGATGTTCTCTCGCGAGGGCGAGACGCGACCGCACTACCGCCGGCTGCTGGATATGTTTGCCCGCATGCCGCAGGAGGAGATTGAACGCTGCAAGAAGGCGGCGGACCTTTCGTTTCTAACCCAGGGCATCACGTTTACGGTGTACGGGGAGGAGCAGGGGACGGAGCGGGTGTTTCCGTACGACGTGCTGCCGCGCGTGATCAGCAACGCGGAGTGGACGCATATCGAGCGCGGGCTGGTGCAGCGGATCGCCGCGCTGAACATGTTCCTGCACGATGTGTACAACGATGGACGCATCCTGGCCGACGGCAAGGTGCCGCGCGAGGTGGTATACACGTGCCGCCACTTCCGGCGCGAGATGCGCGGGCTGCAGGTGCCGCGCAACATCTATATCGCGGTGAGCGGCACCGACCTGCTGCGCGTGCAGTCGGGTGAGTTCGTGGTGCTGGAAGACAATCTGCGGGTGCCGAGCGGCGTGAGCTATATGCTGACCAGCCGGCGCGTGATGAAGCGCATCTTTCCGCAGCTCTTCCGCGCTTACGATGTGCGGCCTATCGAGCACTACTCTCAATTGCTGCTGTCAACGCTGCGCTCGCTGGCACCGGAGGGGCGGCCGGAGCCGACCATCGTGGTGCTGACGCCCGGCGTCTTCAACTCTGCGTATTTCGAGCACACGTATCTCGCGCGCCAGATGGGCATTGAGCTGGTGGAGGGGCGCGACCTGGTGATCCACGACAACGTGGTGTACATGCGCACCACGGCGGGATTGAAGCGCGTGGATGTGATCTACCGGCGCGTGGATGACGACTTCATCGATCCGCTGGCGTTTCGCGCCGAGTCGATCCTGGGGGCGGCGGGGCTATTCAATGCGTATCGGGCTGGAAATGTAACTCTGGCGAATGCATTTGGCACCGGCCTCGCGGACGACAAAGCGATTTACGCGTATGTTCCCGAGATCATCCGCTACTACATGGACGAGGAGCCGCTGCTGAACAATGTCGAGACATTCCTGATGACAAACCCGGTGCATCGCCAGCACACGCTTGCAAATCTGGACAAGCTGGTGGTGAAGCCAGTGGGCGAGTCGGGCGGATACGGAATGCTGATCGGGCCGCAGAGCACGGCGGCGCAGCGCGAGGAATTTCGGCGGGCCATCGAAGCCGATCCGCGCAATTACATCGCGCAACCGACGCTGGAGTTTTCTCGCGCACCTTGTCTGATGGATGGCGGCATCCAGGCGCGGCACGTGGACCTGCGGCCGTATATTTTGTTCGGGGATAAGGCGACGGTGGTGCCGGGAGGTTTGACGCGCGTGGCGCTGAAGGAAGGCTCGCTGGTGGTGAATTCGTCGCAGGGCGGCGGCAGTAAAGATACTTGGGTTGTGAACGACTGAGGTGATCGAGAGAATGCTTTCGCGCGTTGCAGACAGCTTGTACTGGATGAGCCGCTACCTGGAGCGGGCGGAGCACACGGTGCGGCTGATCGACGTGAATATGAGCCTGATGCTGGACGAGGCCAGCACCACGGCGAACCTGAGCCTGGAACGGCGCTGGAGGCGCGTGCTGGCTTCCTTGGGTCAGCCGGCAGCGATCGAATGGGGCGGCGACTTCTACCAACTGACACACGATCTGACCTTCAGCACACGAAGCCACGCGGCGATCGTGAACTGCATTGCGCAGGCGCGCGAGAATGCGCGGCAGGTACGCGACGAGTTGAGTTCTGAGCAGTGGCAGCAGTTGAACCGGCTGTATCACATCATGACTGCGGCACAACGCGAGGTGAATTCTTACAACGGGCTTACCAGCTTTCTGCCCACGGTGGTGCATGAGCTGCATCAGTTCCAGGGAGTGACCGATTCGACGATGAGCCATGGCGAGGGCTGGCAGTTTATCCAGCTGGGCCGTTATATCGAACGCGCGGCGGCTACGACGAGGCTGCTCGATGTGTATCATCGCGAGACCTTCGATCCGCCAAATGGTGCCGTCGCCGGTTACGACTTCCTGGAAGGCGCGGGCATGCTGCGCTGCTGCAGCGCCTTTGAGGCATACTGCAATGCATATACCGCAGACTTCACACCGGAGCGCATCACCGAGTTTCTGCTGCTGAATCCGGACTTTCCGCACTCCGTGCGCTATTCGGTGGATTGCTTGCGCAGTGCGCTGATGGCGATCGGGGCGAAGAGCGGGCTACGCGTTGCGGATGAGCTGGTGCGCGTTTCCGGACGGCTGCAGGCTTCGTTAAGCTTTGTCGATATTGAGGATGTGCTGTCACAGGATGTCGGCGCGTATCTATCGAGCATTCTGCAGCAATGCCGGCAGGTGCATGAGCGGGTGTTCCGGCTGTACATCCAGTACTCGATCCAGACAGCGCTGGCGATGAGTTAGAAGGAGAGCGATATGAGGTACTACTCGATCCAGCATCTGACGCGGTTCGACTACGCACATCCGGTATGCGAAAGCGCGATGGAGATCCGGATGCAGCCGCGCGGCGATGGCAATCAGCGCTGCCTCACCTTCTCGCTTTCGGTGAGCCC
>JBJMGC010000253.1:0-16311 GCA_045808105.1 Acidobacteriaceae bacterium
CACATCATGGGCATGCGTGTCCCGGGTCAGCGGCACTTTGATGATCTTCGCACCGGCCATGTCGGCGGCGCGCATCCCCGCTTCGTAACCCGGATCGGCGGTGACATAGGGCCGCGACGGGCTGGTGAACGACATGACGGCAAAGTGCAGGGGTTCGCTCGAGCCCGCGTAGATGGCGAACGAATCATCCCCCAATCCCTCCTGCTTCATGATGGTGTTCCCGAGGGCGATGGTTTGTTCGAAGTCGTAGCGGCCGCCTTTGGGGGCGATATCGCTACAGGCCTCGCAGGCTAGTGTGCATGGGCCAAGCGGGTTTTCGTTCGCGTTGATGAGAATGGCATCCGGCGGCACCGGTGTGATTCCACCGTGAAAGCGCCGAGCTGTGCGCAAGCCATTGTTGGATGTGGACTGCGCTCCGGTTGCGTAAGCCCATGCAAGATGGGCCTCGGTAACGATGGGGACGGCAGCGGCTGCGGTGGTGGCGATACGCAGGAAAGAGCGGCGGGAGACGGAAGAAGAGCGGTCGGCGGGCATCAGGAAATCCTCCAAATCTGGCAAAGGGGAGAAACCCTCGTGAACGTTGCAGGCGCTGGCGGGATCGGGGCAGCGCACTCGGCATCGAGGCAACGAGGGCTCGACCTGACGGATGGCACCACTGTACTCCGCTTCGGGCAGTGCTCCAAGCAAAGCATTTGACGGGGAGCAAAGCGGGCGGAAGAGCGAATGCGGAATCGTCTGGAAGGCATTGAAAATAAAACCTCTGAGAACCACGCCGGTAACGCGGAAATATGCGCCATTCCTTGCTAAAATGGACACAGAGCTAATCGTTATCCCAACGCACAGAACGTGCCTGGATGGCACCGTTTTTAGTGCCACGAGCGGCTCTCCCTATCTATGGCAGACGATCAGAATCCTCAGCTTCCCCTCGGCGGTCCAAACGGCAACAGCGGGGACAGCACCACGCCCCCGACCGGTCCGGGAGCCGCCAACCTGATTCCCATCAACATTGAAGACGAGATGCGCCGGTCGTATCTCGACTATTCGATGTCGGTCATTATCGGCCGCGCCCTGCCCGATGTGCGCGACGGCTTCAAGCCCGTGCACCGCCGCATCCTGTACACGATGCACGAGATGGGTCTGCAGCACAACAAGAAGTACACCAAGTGCGCCAAGGTGGTCGGCCAGGCCATGGGCCAGTACCATCCGCACGGCGATAGCGCCATTTATGACACGATGGTGCGCTTGGCGCAGCCCTTCAGCCTGCGTTATCCCATGATCGACGGCCAGGGAAACTTCGGCTCGGTCGACGGCGACCCCCCGGCGGCGATGCGGTACACCGAAGCTCGCATGATGCGCATTGCGGGCGAAATGCTGGCGGACATCGACCAGGAGACGGTCGACATGACGCCGAACTACGACGAGAGCACGCTTGAACCCGCGGTGCTGCCGGCGCGTGTTCCCAACCTCATCGTGAACGGGTCCAACGGCATCGCCGTCGGCATGGCAACCAACATCCCGCCGCACAACCTGACGGAGATCATCAACGCGACTATCGAGCTGGTGAACAATCCGCACGCCGGTCTCGCCGAGGTGCTGAAGCATGTGCAGGGGCCGGATTTTCCCACCGGGGGATTCATTTATGGCCGCAGCGGTATTCCGGAGGCCTATCGCACTGGGCGCGGACGCTTCCTGATGCGTGCCAAGTGCGCCATCGAAAATATCTCCGGCGGGCGCCAGGCCATCGTCGTCACCGAGATTCCGTACCAGGTGAACAAGATGAAGCTGATCGAGCGCATCGCCGACCTGGTGAACGATGGCGTGATCACCGACATTGCGCGCGACGAATTCCGCGACGAGAGCGATCGCGACGGCATGCGCATCGTGATCGGGCTGAAGCGGGGCTCCGAGGCGCAGATCGTGCTCAATCAGCTCTACAAGCACACGCAGATGCAGGAAAGCTTCTCGATGATTTTCCTCGCGGTGGTGAACGGTCAACCGCGGGAGCTGCCGCTGCCGGATGCCATCCGCCACTTCATCGATCATCGCGTCGACGTAGTACGCCGCCGCACCGCTTACCTGCTGCGCAAGGCGCGTGAGCGCGAGCATATCCTGCTCGGCTATCAGATCGCCCTCGACCACCTCGACAGCGTGATCAAGATCATTCGCGGATCGTCATCCCGGGCCGATGCTCGTGAGAACCTCTTCCGCTTCTTCTCCGGCACGAAGATCCAGTTACGCGGAGCGGAGCTGAAGGGTGTGTCGCTCGATGCGGCGAAGTACGGCATTGACATGGCGACGCAGACCACGGCTACGCTGATCCTGAGCTATCGCCAGATCGACGCCATCCTGGAACTGCAGCTCTATCGCCTGACTCAGCTCTCCATCGATGAGTTGCTGAATGAATTGAGGCAGGTGCGCGACAACATCGCTGAATACGAATCGATCCTCGCCTCGGAAAAGAAGCTGCGCGCGGTCATCGTGAAGGAGCTGGAGCAGATCCGCAAAGACTTCGGCGACGAGCGCCGGACCCAGATTCTGGACGAGACAGCGGAGCTGCAACTGGAAGACCTGATCGCAGACGAACAGGTCGCCGTGACGGTTTCTCATTCCGGCTACCTGAAGCGGACGCCGATCTCCACCTATCGCCAGCAGCGGCGCGGCGGCACAGGGCGGCTGGGCATGAAGACGCGCGAGGAAGACTTCGTCTCGCAGCTCATCATCGACTCGACCCACGCGTATCTGCTCTGCTTCACCAACACTGGCCGCGTCTACTGGCTGAAGGTGTACGAGGTTCCCGACGTGGGCGCAGCCGGCAAGGGCAAGTCGATGGCCAGCCTGCTGAATCTGCAGCCGGGCGAAACAGTACGCACCATCCTGGCCCAGCGCAATCTCGAAGAGGAAGGCAAGTTCGTCTTCTTCGCGACGCAGAAGGGCACGGTGAAACGCACTCCGCTCAAGGACTTCTCCAATGTCATGGCACGCGGCATCATTGCTATCGGTATCGATACGGATGACGAGCTGATTGGGGCGCGGATCACCTCCGGAGACGAAATCGTCTTCCTCGCCACCCATGACGGCATGGCCATCCGCTTCCATGAAACCGATGTCCGGTCGATGGGACGTCCGGCATATGGCGTGCGCGGTATCGATCTCGGAAAGGGCGATTACCTGGTCGGCCTCGCGGTCACGCCCAAGGAGCGTAAGAAGAATGGGAATGGCGGTGACTGCGCCTGCCTCATCCTCTCGGTCACGACGCAGGGCTTCGGCAAGCGTACGGATGTGGACGAGTATCGCCTGCAGACGCGCGGCGGCAAGGGTGTGATCAACCTGAAGACCACAGCGCGCAACGGCAAGGTGAATGCGATCCAGTTGGTGGATGACTCGTCCGAGCTGATGGTGATCAGTCAGTACGGCAAGATCATTCGCATCGACACCAAAACCATCCGCGCAGCAGGCCGCTCCACACAAGGTGTGAAGCTGCTGAATCTGGAAGAGGATGACAAGGTGGCCGCAGCTGTCGTCATTCCGCCGGAAGAAGCGAAGATCGAACCAGAAAACGGGACGTTATTGCAATAGCATCGCTGCGGGCACGCAGATGAGGCCTTCCAGACAGGAGGCCTCATCTCTTTGCTGACCGTTCAGTACCGCCAGTGGCCCTGGACGAATACCCAGCCACGGCGCCGCTGCACCCAATGGCCGGGGATCCAGACCGCACGCGCACGCGGCGGCGCTGCCCAACTGCCGGGAATCCAGACGTAGCGACGGCCATCCCAGCGCTGATAACCAGCGCGCCAAACCCAGCCGGGATGCGGCGGCCGTCCGTAATGCTCCACCACGGGTGGAGGTGGCCCTACGCGGACATAGGCTTGAGCATGCGCCGTGCCGACGGCCAATGCCGAGGCAAAAAGTGCAGCCACAATGAGCTTTCTCATGGTCGTTTCTCCTGCAGTTCGTTCACTGCTGCGGGAATAAACACAAGCTGCAAAGGCAAAGTTGCTCTGTCCATTCCGGGTCAATGACCTTAATCCAGATGGCCCAACTTATAATGAATAGTTCATGCTGACACCCGCACGTATCGCGGCCGCTCGCGAGCGCATCCGCGATGATCTCTACTATTCGCCGTGCCAGATCTCGCACGATCTCTCCGAACTGGCCGGCCATCCCATCTATCTCAAGCTTGAAAATCTGCAGCGTACCGGTGCATTTAAGGAACGCGGTGCGCTGAATCGACTGCTGCAGCTCACGCCGGAGGAGCGCGCGCATGGCGTGATCGCGGCCAGCGCCGGCAACCACGCGCAGGGCGTTGCCTTTCACGCGGCCCGGCTCGGCATTCGCGCCCGCATCGTCATGCCGCAACCCACCCCGCTGGTGAAGGTCTCCGCTACACGCGGCTTCGGCGCGGACGTCATCTTGCATGGCGCAAACTACGACGAAGCCTGCGACGAGGCCACGCGCCTGCAGCAGGAGAAGCAGCTCACCTTCATTCATCCCTTCGATGACGATGAGGTCATTGCAGGGCAGGGGACGATCGGGCTCGAGATACTGGAGCAGCTTCCGGATGTGGAAGCCATCGTGGTACCCATCGGCGGCGGCGGACTGATCGGCGGCGTCGCTTGCGCCGTGAAAGAAGCGCGGCGCGATGTCCGGATCGTCGGCGTCCAGACGGAGCGGCTTGCCTCTATGTTGCGGGCGGTAGAGGCAGGATTTCCGGTCACACTCCCGGCGCAGGCCACCATCGCCGATGGCATCGCGGTGCGCCGCGCCGGTGAACGCACATTTCCGCTGGTTCAGCGTTATGTCGATGAGATTGTCACCGTGGATGAGGAAGAGATCTCGAGCGCCATCCTGGTGCTGCTGGAGAAGGAGAAGACGCTGGCGGAAGGCGCAGGCGCAGCGGCGCTGGCGGCGCTACTGCAGGGAAAGACGCACCTGCATGCGGAGAAGACGGTTGCGCTGGTCTGTGGCGGCAACATCGATGTCACGCTGCTGGCCCGCATTATCGAGCGCGGCTTGGCGAAGGACGGCCGGCTGTTGCGCATCCGCGTGTACCTGCTGGACCGGCCGGGATCATTGCATCAGCTCACCCGCATTCTCACCGAGTGCGAAGCGAACATTGTGCAGACTAGCCATAACCGTTCGTACTATGGCGTGAATCTGGGTGACACTGTCATCGAGATCACCTTGGAAACGCGCGGTGCAGCGCACATTGCAGCGATCGCCGATGCACTGACCGCGGCCGGCTACCGCCACGAACGCGTGCATTGATGGGCCCAAACGCAGCGAGAGCGCCCGCGTAGGCGCTCTCGTCGGCCTGATCACAACGACTAGCCTGGAGAACCAAAGGACCACAGTGTTTCAGAGAGCCGGAGCCGCCTACTTCTTCGCGTATTCCTTCAGCTTCGCGAGGCTGTCAATGCTGGAAGCCTGGAGCAGACCGGAATTGCCGCAGTTGTCCACCTCATAAGTGTCGTAGTTGCGGTGGACGAAGAGCAGATACTGTTTGCCAATCTGCATCGGGAATTTGGTCGGACTATTCTCGCTGAAGATGTCGACCACATCGCGGTCGATCATGCGTCCCTTCAGGACGCGATCCACGTGCACGATGTAGTTGATGCCATCCAGATGAAATGAGGAATCCGGGACCGGAACCGCAGCTTCCACTGTGGCGACGACCGTAGTACCGGTCTCGTGGAGCTCCTGATTCAAGGAAATCCGATTGCTTTGGCATTGGGCAAGGCAGGTTGCCGAGGCAGCGGCGATTGCCAGTGAAACGATACAAGTCTTCATGTGGTGCCTCCCATACTTCAAGTGCATCTTTTTTTCTGGTACTGCGCGTGAAGTGAGAATCCCACGCATGGTGGAAATGGCCAAGCGAAACCGCTGCAGACGGTGTAGTTAACCCCTTACGGGGGACTGCACTTTCCGGGGTGTGCCAGCCGTGAAATTAGTAACTTGTGTAATGTAAATTTCTCATGGCCGCTGGGATGTGTCACCGCAAATCACACAAATGAAGCAGCTTGTTTGAAACTATTTATCATTTTCGCAACGACGTGATTACCTGGTTACCGGATTGACGGTTCCAGCGACAGAAGTCAACCTGGCGGTGGGCCTAGTGCCCGGGCACGGCCACCGTGCAAAATGGATATGCCTATGTATGCAAGGCGGACTGCACGAGCCGTGAGGCAGATGGTGGCAAATCATGGCTGGGCCGCGGCCATGCGGACCGCCGGCGACCAGCTGCGGCAGCAGTTGCGTCGCGTCCAGCCGCCGGTCTCCGACACGACCACATGGCTGCCAACTGCCGAACATGAGTTCGATCGCCAATATGGCGTCGACACCAGCGGACTCGTCTGGGGCGTGGATCTGAAGACGGGCAGCCCCAGCGATGCCTGGAATACGGCTTACTACGGCATTGGCCCTTCAGTCTTTCACCATGTCATGGCGCATGTGCCGGAATCGCTGCAGCGGTCGGCCACCTTCATCGATCTTGGGTGCGGCAAAGGCCGGGCCGTGCTGCTGGCCTCGGAGTATCCCTTCGCGCAGGCTATTGGCGTAGAGATCGTGCCGCAACTGCATCGCATCGCGGCCGAGAATGTTGCGCGCTACGACGTCGCCCGGCGGGCAGAGGCGCGCGATGTAGCGCCGATGCGCGTTCTCCTCGAAGACGCGGCGAACTACCGGTTCCCCAGCGGGCCGCTTCTCGTGTACCTCTATCACCCCTTCTGCCGCCCAGTGCTCGAGAAAGTGCTCCGCAATCTTGGCCGCTCCCTCGCGGAGGAGCCAAGAGAGGCCGCCGTGATCTACATCAATCACGAGCTGCGCGATGCTCTGGATCGGGCGCCATATCTTGATCAGGTGTGGAGCGCGACCGTAGCAATGGATGCAAGCGACCGGCTGGCCGACCGGGTCGGCTCGAGCGCGGAAGACTGCGCAATCTATAAGACGCGCCCTCAAAACTGAGCCGGGGGCACGCGCATCGTAGCGGAGGAGGCAGAGCTCAGTGAAACCACGTAGAATCCTGCCACGCATGCAAAGCAGAAAGGCAAAACATTTATGGCAAGTGAAGTGACGCTGGATGCAGCGCGCCGCGTGATCGCGGCGGCGGAGAAGAAGGCGAAAGAGATCGGGCAGCCCATGAACATAGCAGTGGCTGACGAGGGCGGCAACCTGGTGGCTCACGTGCGCATGGATGGTGCATGGTTGGGCTCGGTAAACATATCCATCAACAAAGCATGGACCGCGCGGGCATTCGATATTGCGACCCAGGACCTAGGCGAGAATTCGCAATCCGGCGATCAGTTCTTCGGCATTCACGCATCGAACGGCGGTAAAGTCATGATCTTCGCCGGCGGTATTCCGCTGAAGAAGGCGGGAAAAGTGGTCGGCGCGATCGGCGTAAGCGGGGGACTTGGCAAGCAGGACCAGGCCGTTGCGGAAGCAGGCGCTGCCGCATTCGAATCGTAGCCGTCACGACTACGATTCTTCATCCGAAGTCCACAGCATTTGCGGGTCTCTGACGCGAACGTATCCGAATGGGCACTTCGCGGGCGGTGGGCCCGAGAGCTAGCATGAAGACCTCTGGCATTCTTCGCGCACCTGCTCTCGGGCATGCGCTGTCTTCACCCTTTTCTTCAATTGATTCGTCGTGATTATGCAGCGATAGCTGCTCTTCTCTGCCTTGGTTTTTGGCTGATGCCTTCGACGGCGTTGGCGTCCCGGCGGCACGACGCGGCACGTCATCACGCTCAAAGCGTGCGCGCCTCGGTGCGCAGCGCCGGCGCGCGGCTGGTGCACCCGCATACTGCGCGGACCCGCAAGCACCAGGTGCGCCCGCACACCGCCCGCGCTCTCGAGCACGCTCGAAAACACGGCACCGAAGCGGTTCGCGCAGCGGCGCGTCAGGAAACCGAGCGCGTGGCGCGTGGGGAAGACACCGATGACGATTCCCAATCTGCATCGCTGAACCTGCCGGAACAGCCCCTTGCCCGCATGAATCTGCCGCCGCTGCGTGGCAGCCATGAATCGCTGGTGCGCCAGAACGAGCGGGCCGAGCAGGAGGGTATTCTCCGCGTCAAAGACGACGACGATCTGGTCACATTGCGTCGGCAGGGCAGCCTGATCGCGCTGCCGCAGCTCGCTTGCCTGCGGGTGGACAGCCGGCTGCCGGCCAACCGCCGATACTGCCGCGTGTGGACGGGAGAATTCCTCACCGATCTCGCTCGCGTTCACTACGAGCGTTTCCATAAGCCGCTGCAAATCAACTCCGCGGTGCGCACCGTCGAATACCAGCGGCACCTCTTGCATATCAACGGGAATGCCGCGCCTGCAGATGGCGATGTGGCCTCGCCGCACCTTACCGGCCAGGCCGTGGACATAGCGAAGAAGGGGCTTACCTCATCGGAAGTGGCGTGGATGCGCGCTTATCTGCTGCCGCTGCAGACCGCAGGCAAGATCGATGTGGAGGAAGAGTTCAAGCAGTCCTGCTTCCATATCTCGGTCTACCGGACGTACCTGAAACCTCGTCCAGTTCCGGCGAGCCCATCAAAGTCCTCGGCGCTGCTCGCCTCCGGGGTGCGCTGAGGGACGGTTCAGATTCAGGCTACACACTCTCGCTCTATGTCCGGTGACGGACGTTGAGCCACATCCGCCGATCACAGTGAACTAGAAATGCGAAAGCGCCGCGAATTCCGCAACGCTTTGCAGCAATCAAGATAAGAGGAGCTATTCCGTCCAGCGCCGGAAGACCAACGACCCATTCGTGCCGCCAAACCCAAAGGAGTTCGACAGGGCGTACTCCGCCTGGATCTTCTGCGGCTTGTTCGGCACGTAGTGCAGCTCGCAGACGGGGTCCTGATTCACCAGGTTCGTTGTCGGCGGGGCAATCTGCTCGATCAGCGCCATCACCGTGATGCCCGCTTCCAGTCCGCCCGCGCCGCCCAGCAGGTGACCGGTCATGGACTTGGTGGAGCTCACGGGCATCTCGCCGCTCAGTGCGCGCTGGCCAAACAGCTTCTTCATCGCAGCGGATTCCAGCGCATCGCCCAGCGGCGTGGAGGTCGCGTGCGCGTTCACGTAACCAATGTTGTCCGGGGAGAGCCCTGCAGACTTGAGCGCATTGTTCATGGCGCGAAAACAGCCTTCGCCCGCCGGCGCCATGCCGGTCATGTGATATGCGTCGGAGCTCATGCCGTAGCCAACAATCTCCGCCAGAATCTTCGCGCCACGCGCCTTTGCATGTTCCAGCTCTTCCAGGATCAAAATGCCCGCGCCCTCGCCGACGATGAAGCCATCGCGGTCCTTATCGAAGGGACGGCAGGCGTGTTCCGGGTCGTCGTTGCGCGTGGAGAGCGCCTTCATCGCTGCGAATCCGCCAACCCCCATGGGAGTGATGGCGGCTTCCGAGCCACCGGCAATCATCACGTCGGCATCGTCGCGCTGGATGATGCGATACGCGTCTCCGATCGAATGCGCGCTAGTGGTGCAGGCAGTGGCGGTCGCTTCATTCGGGCCCTTGGCACCGTAGCGGATGCTCACCTGACCGGCGGCCAGGTTCACAATGGCGGCGGGAATGAAGAATGGTGAAATCTTGCGCGGGCCGCCGTTCAGCATATTGCTGTGCTCGCGCTCGATAATGTCGAATCCGCCGATGCCCGAGCCGATGTGAACGCCAACGCGTTCTTCATTTGCCGGTGTCACCTGGAGGCCGCAATGCTTCATCGCCTCGTCGGTCGCGGCGAGGGCGAAGTGGATGAAGCGCGACATCTTGCGCGCTTCCTTCTTCTCAATGAACTGCAGTGGGTCGAAGTTCTTCACCTCGGCCGCGAAGGTAACAGGAAAGCCGGTGGTGTCGAAGCCGGTAATCGGCGCCATGCCGCTCTTGCCGGCCAGCAGATTCTGCCAGAGTTCCGGAGCCGTATTTCCGGGTCCGGCAATGAGGCCAAGCCCCGTCACCACTACCCGTCGATCGCAACGCAAGGTTACTTGCCGCCTTTCGCGTGTTTCTCGATGTATTCGGTCGCATCCTTGACGGTCTTGATCTTCTCGGCGTCTTCGTCCGGGATCTCCATGTCGAAGGCCTCTTCAAACTGCATCACCAACTCCACCACGTCGAGCGAATCCGCACCCAGATCTTCCTGAAACGAGGCGCTGGGCGTCACCTCCGCCTCATCCACCTGGAGCTGCTCTACGATGATCTGCTTTACCTTCTCGTCCACTGCTGCCATGCGTATCTCCTCAAAAATCGAATGAACTGAATCACTTTGAGACTATCAGGTGCGCGAAGTGCAGGCGCACCAACGGCACGCCTGCATCCCGGTGTGTGGATGCGGCTCCCGAACTCCCAAGTCTACTGAGGGGGGTCTGGGGTGTAAAGGCGGGCAACCTGGCCGGATTGGCGCCACAACAGCAGCGTCCGGTCGTACATTGCGAAAGAGCAGTTATGAACCTTACGGGCTATTTCTTCGCTGCGCTCGCCTGCCTCGCCATCGGGGCGCTGGCGGGCTATCTGGCGGCGCTTTCCCAGCGCGCGGCAATGGCCGAAGACGCAGCGCAATTGCGCAGCCAGATCGCCGCACTGGACGCCACTCTGGCCGCTGAGCGCGCGGCGCAGACGCGCCTGGACGATGGGCGCGATCTCATGGCCGATCAGTTCCGCGTACTTGCGAATGACATTCTGGAGGAGAAGTCGCGCCGCTTTATGGAGCAGAATCACGCCAATCTTGGGCAGCTCCTCGATCCGCTGAAGACGCGGCTGCAGGAATTCCAGTCGAAAGTCGATCAGGTCTACGTGCAGGAAAGCAAGGACCGCAGCGCGCTGGCGCAGCAGGTGACTTCGCTGCTGGAGATGAATCAACGGCTCGCCGCGGAGGCCAGGGACCTGACCCAGGCGCTGAAGGGCTCCGCGAAGACGCAGGGAGATTGGGGCGAGATCGTGCTGGAGCGCATCCTCGAAGCTGCGGGACTCCGCCGCGGCCACGAGTACACGCTGCAGGAGACGATCACGCGGGTGGATGCGACGCGCGCGCGGCCTGATGTAGTCCTGCATCTGCCGGGAGATCGCAAGCTTGTCATCGATGCCAAGGTCTCGCTACTCGATTACGGCACCTACTGTGCGACGACAGACGAGGCGTTACGCAAGCATGCCGCCACGCGTCACTGCGCCTCCCTGCGCGAGCATATCCGCGATCTTGCGGCCCGCAACTATCACCGCCTGCCCGGCCTGGAGGCGCTGGATTTCGTCATTCTCTTCGTGCCTATTGAGCCAGCGTTCCTGCTGGCACTGGAGACAGACAATACGCTGTGGGTAGACGCGTGGGGGAAGAACATTCTGCTGGTTTCGCCCAGCACACTACTCTTCGTCGTGCGCACCGTGGCGCATCTGTGGAAACAGGAAGAGCAGGTGCGCAACGTGCAAGAGATCGCAAACCGTGGCGCCGATCTGTACGACAAGTTCGTCGGCTTTGTCGATGACCTGAGCGCCCTCGGCGCACAACTTGAACGCACGCGTGTCACTTACGACGCGGCCATGGGCAAGCTTGCCACGGGGCGCGGCAACCTGGTGCGCCAGGTGGAGATGCTGCGCACGCTCGGTGTGCAGCCAACGAAACGCTTGCCGCGGCCGCTCGCGCAGCGCGCGGAAGATATCGGGATCTTCGAGGAGGCTGACGGAACAGACAACGAAAATACGCCACTGTAAGGCCTAATTTCCGTTGGAGCCATTCCTTCTGTTGAAGTTGAAGAAATCTAGCTCGCCACCAGTCTTAGTGAGACGATTGCCTATATGAACCGCCTTATACTGGGCATGCGTGTCTTCCTCATTGCACTTGCAGTAGCGGCAGCCGGCTTAAATGTAGATCAACTGAGCGCTCAGGCTGCGAAAACCGACCCCCTTGAATCCATGGAGACGCGGGGCACCATAGGTCCCTATCGGATAGGTCTCAATTACACGGTGCGTCGTAACACGGAACTCGTAGCTGCGCACTATTTTTATGTTTCACAACTGAAGGACATCCCGCTTACGGGTACCGTACGCGGCGAATCCGTTGAACTACAAGGGACAGACGGCTCGACGTTTCGGCTCCATTTTGTTGGGAACGGAAGCAATGGGAGTCAACCGCTGACCTTCTATAACTCCATTGGAGTGCGCGGTTCGTGGTCCCATGGAGGCCGCGACCTCCCCGTGGACCTCCGGTTTGTGCATAGCACCCAGAACCCGGGGCAGCGGTTGTACTCGCAGGTCACATCTCGGTCGGATGCCTCTTTCGAAGCCATGGTGAAATCCGCTCAAGAAGCGATCTTGGATGGCGACGCTAACACTGCGTCAAACTATGTTCACTTCCCTTTACGGGTGAACGCAACGCCTCGCCCTCTCTTGATCCGAAACCCATCGGAACTCAAGGCACAGTGGTCGCAAATTTTCACTCGCGAGCTCCTCGTCAAAATCCGAATGGATGTCTCACATGAGATGTTCGTGCATGAGGGAGAAGTTATGCTTGGCGATGGAGAATTGTGGTTTGACGAGAGAGGTCTGGTAGCCGTGAATCCGGTACTGGGCATGAAAAATTCCGATCAGTAGCGATGAATTCGCTTTTGATGTCAAGAGCCAAAATTCGCATTCGGGCATGCCGCCGACGCCATCCCCCAAACGGGTAGCTTGCAAACCGACGCGCCGCTCGGTAGCATCCGAAACAGAAACCGGCCTGCAAAGCAGGTGCGGAGCTAACGCTGGTAGAACCTATATTCATTGAACAGGGACTCGACTCGAATAATTGGCTCGGTGTGCAGTGTCCGCCAGTCCGGAATGCCTAAAGAGCTGCGGAGAGTCCCACCGTCTTAGGACGGGTTCACCAGCGCGCACCGCACGGCCCCGTGGGTCGGTTTTGTTCTTTCTTTTCCCGCCGAATCTCTCTCACTGCGTTGCAGGATCACTGCCTTAGCGAATGTATCCTCGCTTCCTCCAGTTCGGCGCGTTTGTGATCTCCACTTATGGAGTCCTCGCCGTTGTCGCGGCCTTCTGCGGCATCGCGCTCTGGGCCAGCATCGCGCGCCGCATCGGTTTGGAGGCGGTAAAGATCCAGAACGCTGGCGTGATTGTCGTGCTGTCCATCGTGGTCGGAGCGCGGCTGGCGGTTGTCATCGCCAATTGGCGCGGCTTTCTCGAAGCGCCGCTGCTCATCCTGAGCGCCGGCACACTGGCATCCGGTAGCGCGGCGATCTTCGGTGCATTGCTTGCGGTCATTGCTGTCGTTCTTTACCTGCTCCGTGTTCGTGTCCCTCTCCTGCTTGCGCTCGACGCGGCAGCGCCTGCGGTGATGCTAGCTGTTGCAATCCTCGACATCGGAAACTTCGCGGCAGGATCCCACTATGGCGCAC
Organism: Acidobacteriaceae bacterium; assembly: GCA_045808105.1. Classification (GTDB taxonomy): domain Bacteria; phylum Acidobacteriota; class Terriglobia; order Terriglobales; family Acidobacteriaceae; genus KBS-83. The sequence goes on from JBJMGC010000253.1 coordinate 13,372, forward strand.
CGGCAAGCGTGCCCTGGGGTGTCGTCTACTCGAGCCGCTTTGCCGCGCGCACCACGGGCGTGCCGCTCGGCGTGGCACTGCATCCGGTTCAGCTCTACGCAGCTATCGCGCACTTCGCGCTTGCCGCAGTGCTGGTCACGATGCTGCGGCACGAGAGTCGGCCAGCGCATGTGCTCGGCACGGCACTTTTCGCAGAGGGCATCCTCCGCTTTGTGCTTGCGCCTCTGTCGGGCGACTACGCGGGGGCATCTGTTTTCCTGCACGTGGTCACCTCCGCGCAGGCCATTGCCATGCTGATGGTGGTGCTCGGCGGCGCGTGCTGGCTCAGTCCACGATCGAGACATCGGGGATCGCAACATCGGGGATCGCAGTCTGCGGTGCACCATGCCTGATACCGCAGCTGCATCGCGCATGCTGGTGGTTCCGGCAGAGGCCGCCGGCCGCCGGCTCGACCAATATCTCGTCGAAGCGCTGGAGGTCAGCCGTGCGCGCGTCCAGTGGTTGTTGTCAGAAGCCAAGGTCCTGCTGGAAGGCAAGGCGCCCAAGGCCAGCCTGAAGCTGCGCGGCGGCGAGCAAATCTCCGTCACCGGGGAAGCCGAAGCGCGGCCACTCCGTGCCGTGCCCGAGGCCATCACGCTCGACATCGTCTACGAGGACGACGACATCGCTGTCATCAACAAGCCCGCCGGCATGATGGTGCACGCGGGCGCCGGTTCGACAGAGGACGCACGCAACCGCGGCACGCTGGTGAACGCGCTTCTCCATCACTTTCAGGAGCTCTCCTCACACGGTGGAGCGCTGCGTCCCGGCATCGTGCATCGCCTGGATAAGCAGACCAGCGGGCTCCTGCTCGTGGCAAAGCACGACAAGGCACACGCGAAGCTGGCCGACATGTTCGCGCGCCGCCAGGTGCGCAAGACCTACATTGCGCTGGTACATGGTGCTGTGACCGCCGACACCGGAACGGTGAATGCTGCCATCAGCCGCGATACCGTGCGCCGCACGCGCATGACCACGCGCCGCGACGATGGCCGCTCTGCCATCAGTCACTATCGTGTGCTGCGCCGCATCGAATCGCCCTTCGGCCGCTTCACTCTGGTCTCGGTGCGCATCGAGACCGGTCGCACTCACCAGATCCGCGTTCATATGGCATCGCTGGGCCATCCGGTTGTGGGCGACACGCTCTACGGCGCCCCAGCGCAGATCCATCTGGCGCCGGCGACCGGCCGCGCACACACTCCACGACGCAAAGCAGCCGAGCCCGGCACAGCGCACCCCACACTGCAGCTCGAACGAAACTTCCTGCACGCCGCCGAGCTTGCGCTCGCGCATCCGGTCACCGGCCGCCCGCTGGCCTTTGAGGCGCCGCTGCCCGCGGAGTTGGAGCAGTTTCTCAAGCAATTAACGACTGAGTTGATCAGTCAGCGCCTCTCTGCATCAGCAGCCGCTTCTGCGGGCAGGGAACGCATACAATGAAAGCAGCCTCCATGAGTCCTTGTCATCCCTCTGCCCAGGGCCGTTCGGGCTCCCGTCGCTTCAGCTTATGTCACCGCGTCTCTGGCGTTTTGCTGACAGGCTTGCTTTTCAGTGCGCTCCCGCTTGCCGCGCAGACCGCGGCTCAGCCTACGACCCTTCCGGCCGCTCCGGCGGCCCAGGGAACGGCGCAACAGTCCGCTCCGCCGAGCACGCTGCCCAATGCACCGGGCCAGACGACGCCTGCACCCGCGCCGAAACCTCAGGCGCCCACGCCCCAGGCTCCTTCAACTCCGACCGCGCCTCCCGCGCAGCAACCATCCACATCTCCAACTCCGGCTCAGGCCGCGCCATCGAACCAGACCTCCGCGAACGATCAGGAGCCGGAGCAGGCCGCACCGGGCGACGAGCAGGGCACCTACACGCTGAAACAGAACGTGAACGAGGTCAACCTGACCTTCACGGTGACGGACCATCACGGCCGATTCGTCAACAGCCTGCAGCAGCACGACTTCGCGCTGCTCGATGATCAGCGCGCGCCCGCACAGGTCTATAGCTTCAGGCAGCAGACGAATCAGCCCTTACGCGTAGGTCTGGTCATCGATGCCAGCACATCCATCCGCGCGCGCTTCAAATTCGAGCAGCAGGCTGCTACGGAGTTTCTGCTCGATATCCTGCGACCGCGCACCGACCGCGCTTTCATCATGGGCTTCGATGTGACCTCGTATGTAACGCAAGGCTTCACCAACAACCCGGACCTGCTGGAGACCGGTTTGAATCGCCTGAAGCCGGGCGGCGGCACCGCGCTCTACGACGCGGTCTACAAGGCATGCCGCGACCAGATGCTGCGCGGCGTTCCGGAGAATGCCGAGGTACGCAAAGCGCTCATCCTCGTCTCAGACGGCGACGACAACCAGAGCCGCGCTTATCTGGATGACGCGATCAAGATGTGCCAGCGTGCAGAGACCACGATCTATAGCATCAGCACCAATACCAGCCCGACGCGCGAGCGCGGCGACGACGTGCTGAAGAAGATGGCGCTCGCGACTGGCGGCACCGCGTTGTATCCGCAGCGGATTGAAGACATCGCCAACGAGTTCCATCGCATCGAGGAAGAGCTGCGCTCGCAATACTCACTCGCCTACAAGCCGGCAGACTTCCGCGCGGATGGCTCCTTCCGCACCATCTATCTCACCGCGCTCCGCAGCGGCTATGTGGTCCACGCGCGCACTGGCTACTTCGCCCCGAAATAGAGCACTCAGCGAATCGCTGATTGCGTCCTTCTGTCATCTCGACCGCAGGCGTCTCGCGCGCCGAGTTGTACCGTTCGAAGGTCAGCGCTGGCCGGGCAGCGGCGGCGCGACAAAGCCGCTGTCGTGCACGGCCTCCATAAAGATGCCGCAGCGCTCAAAGTAGAGCCTGCTCGGGTCCAGCAGCACGACGGTATCGAACGGCAGCGTGCCGGGC
>JBJMGC010000254.1:0-4478 GCA_045808105.1 Acidobacteriaceae bacterium
ACCGGGCGTTTCGGAGTGCTGCTCACCATGCCCGCCGAGCGATGCCGTCCGGAGACTCGCGAGCAGGAACGCATCCAGCCGCTCCGCGGTGTCATTGCGCACCTGGTTCACACGATCGATCTCCCGCTTCACGGCCGCGATGGAGGCGTCATCGGCGGAGGGCCGCCGTGCCTCGTCTTCCGCGTGCCAGAGCACACAATTGCTGGCATGCAGCGCCTCGACCATTCCCTCCGATGTCTCGTTCTCACTCGGCTCTGGCGGCGCCTCGTGCCACAACCGAGTGCGCGCATCCTGCAACAGCACAATGGCGCGCGCGTCGACCAGAGTAGAGAGCGATGGAGGCATGGGACGGGAGCAGCGGCGATCTGCTGGTGAGCTCGCTGGGAATCGAACCCAGGACCCACGCATTAAAAGTGCGTTGCTCTACCAACTGAGCTACGAGCTCACAGTACCGCTCTGCTGCTAACTAACGGTACCACAGGAGTGCGCGCTGACTGAACGGCGTGGCAGAGCGCGAAGACAGCAAGGGCGCCCTGTGTGGGGCGCCCTTGAAGGTTATGCATCAGCCGGACTAGGGCAGGTAGTAGCGGATCGCGGTTTCGAAGACGTTGTCGGTGCCCCGCGCTCCGCCGCCGGGGTTGGTCGTACCACCAGCACCAGACCAGATGTTGCGCTGGAAGTAGCTGTATTGGATGCTCTGACGGAAACGGCCCATAGGCCCACGGTAGAAGTCGTACCAGTAGCCGGTGGCGAGCTCCTGGACATCCTTGGTCTGGTTGCCGCAGTTCGCTGGGGTCGACGGTGTAAATCCGTCGCCGCTACTCGGGAATGTGACCGTCGCGCTTGGCAATGGTTCGGTATTGCAGCCGCTCATCTTGGTAAGCGGCGAGCCGTAGCCAACCTTGCCGAAGTAGCGGCGTCCGATGTAATCACCGCCGTAGTTCACGTACAGACTCAGGCGCTTGGTTGGGTTGGCTTCAATCGTTCCCAGGGCGTCGAAGTTGTGCAGCGGAGCCATCTGCGCGTTGGGACGAAGTGTGATATCGGCGATGGTCGAAGAGCCATAGCGGCCGGTTCCATCACCCCACAGGCCCTTGAGGCCGACGGTGAGCTTCTTGTTCATCAGGTACGCGCGCCCACTGGCGCCGATGCCGCCGCCGACCGTATTGTCATTGAATGCGCCAGCAGAGGTGCCGGTAACCGTCGTCACGCCATTGACCGTGGTGACCACCATGTTGGGATAGATACGATCGCGGAAGAAGCGGGCAATGCCGAAGACCTCGAAGTGCCCCCAGGGGCCTGGCTCGAAGGCGATCTTGGCGAGCATATCCGGCGCTAGGTTGAAGGAGTAGTTTGCGGTCGAGTTGTAGAGGCCGCCGCCGTTGCCGTTGGAACCCAGCAGCAAGTTGAAAGGCAGACTCGATCCGGCAGGGTTCAGGGTTTCGGCATTTTCCGCCGAAGCACCGATCCAGAATTTGTCATGGAAGTTCTTGGTTACGCGGAAGCCATATTGCCGCGCCCAAACAAAGCCCGCGACGTACTGTGGATCGATGGTGCTGGGGAGGATTTCCGAGCCGTTATCCAGACCCTTGGTAGTTTCCGTAGCCAGTGACCACATCTGGCCACCGCTGATGTTCCACCCGCTGTGGAAGGCGGCTCGCGCCCAGAGCTGGCGCTGGCGGACGACATAACTGTTCGACTGGTTGTTGTTGGAGGTGATGCCGGTTCCCAACCAGTCCATTTCGTAGTACCCGGTCATATCTACACTGGCCAGCTTGCCGGTTGCTTTGAGGGCAAGGCGAGACTGGCGACCCGTGCCTTGGAACTCGCTCAGCTGGGCTGCATTCGAATTCTCAAGTGGAATGCCGGTGAACTGCGTGTTGATATCCCCGCCAGTAGCGGCGCTGCGATACACGGTTGCAGCTTCAATGAAGGAGCCCGCCGGCGAGATGGTGACGCCCTTGTAGTGGATCTCGTCAGGGTGTTCCACCTTTTTGGTGATGTTGGTCTGTGTCTCCTGAATCGTGGAGGCAAGCGAGGTGCTGTTGGTCTTCAGATCACTGACCGCGCCCTGCAGGTTCGAGACGGCAGAGGCGTTGTCAGTCGTCTGCTGTTGCTGCTGCTGAGCCTGCTGTTGCGCCTGAGCAGCGGCTGCATTGGCCGCCGCAGCCTGTTGCTGGGCCGACTGCAGTTGCGCATTGCTGTCGTTCAACTGCTGCTTGAGCTGGTTGATCTGCGATTCCATGTCGGTGCGCAGCTGTTGGATCTGCGTCTCGACGGACGGACGATGCTCCACCTTCCGAGCTGCACGGTGCCGGACTGTGGTCTTTCCTTTAGCGGTGTCGCTCGCGGCAGTGGTCTGCCCGTGGGCGGTCGCCATGGCCGACACAAGCACGCAGGTCGCCATCGCCTTCAAATGGTTTTTCATTCAGCCTCTCTCCAGAACTCGTCACGCGATGACCCGAAATGTTTCTAAGCCAGCAGGACACACGGGTGACGTAGCCATAGGCTGACAGCCGAACATGACGGTCCGGAGAACAGAGATTGAATAGATTGTTAGGAATTGATGAACGCTGCGTTACAAGCCCCGGGAACTCACGGTTTCGCGCCTGCAGTCTGATTCGATCCTGCGCTGAGCAGGTTCGCCAGTAGCCGGTACGCACCCGGCACGCCCTCGGGCGTCTGGCGGTGAAGGGCGAAGGCGACGTAGATGTATTCGCCCTTGCCGAAACTCGCGTGCAGGAGCCCCCCGCGTTGTGGATCCTGACCGGCATCGTGCGTCTCGGTGGGGGCTGCGAACTCCGGCGCCCACGAGCTCATGAAGGAGTGGCCGCGCTCCTCCGCCCATCCATCGAAGTCGGCTTCCGTGATGTGGTTCGGCGTGCTCAGCAGCGGGTCCTTCGGATCGAGCAGTGCCACAGGCGCTCGCTCGTCGACCACGCGCTCGGGAATGCCCTGGGAGTTCAGATGCATTTCGTATGGGGCATACCCGTGATCAAACTCCGCACCTTGATACATCACCACCAAAGTGCCGCCCGCATGGACCCACGCCAGCAGGCGCTGGTTGGCCAGGGGCAGCTCCGGCCGAGCGGCGTAAGCGCGGATGCCGAGCACGATGGTCTGGTATTGGGAAAGGTCGCCGCTCAGAAGATCCGCGGCAGTCAGCTGATCCACATGCAGCCCGAGCTGCTCGATCGCACTGGGAAGCGTGTCGCCGGTGCCCATGACGTAAGCGACTCGGCGATCGCCGGCGACCTTAACGTCCACGCCGCGCACAGTTGTACGCGCCGCACGGTACAGATTGTAGGGAATCAACGCGCCATACCCTGCCGTCTCGTAGCCCACCGTATAACGATGATTGCCGCTCTCCGCGATCGCAGTGATGGGATAGCTTGCCGCTTCCAGCGCTGGTGCATGCACCTGGAAGCTGAAAACCGCATCCTCACCGGAGTGCAGATGGAAGTCTGCTGTTGCTGGCGTTGATTGCCAGCCCTGCGGCAACTCCAGCCGCAGCGTGCCGGCAGCATCTCCTGTCGCATGAACGCGCGCCGGTACGGTGAGTTCGTGCTGCTGTCCGTCGTGCAAGGGCACAAGCGGCGACACGATCCAGGCCTGTCCGAGGGAGACGGATATTGCCGGCGTTACCACCAGCGGTGCGTAGACGGCACCAGGGCCAAGCTCGAGATGCATTGTCTGTACTGCCTGGGCAAGCCGCACCGGTACGCCGTCATAGTCGAAGGTCGCGACGCCGGTCACGGGATAAGGTGCGAAGGAGAGGTTGCGGTACTCCGGCGCAGCGATGTCGTAGTACGCCTGCTCAACCGAAGGCCGCGAAAAATAAGGCACTGTCGGCGCGGCATCCTGCGCGGCGCTTAAATGGAGAACCGCATCGCCACTGGTACTGTGCGGATCATCGAGCCCCGGTGCGCCCTCGCGTGTCACCGTCCAGTGTTCGTTCTGCGGCGTCTCCAGCGTGATCTTGCCCAGCTGAGCGGATTTGGGCGACCGGATGTGCACACGGACGCGGAACTCCGACCCCGGTGTCACCTGCGCGGCGATCGGCTGAGGAGTGGAGGAGAGGCCGCCTCGCGGGCCAGCATAGAGTTCGAAGCCGCGGCCTCCGCCGCCCGGCATCACCAGCGCAGTCATCTCGATGCCGAGCGCCTCAGCCAGAGCATCGTTCGTCTGCGTCAGCCTGATCTCCAGCTCGCGTTCAATCGAGGCCTTCTGCTCGGCGCCCAGATTGCTGGTTTTCACCGCGTCCAGCAGCTTCGTCGTGCGGCGATAGACATCCGCCAGCAGAGGCGCTGTCTTGTCGGGATGGTCGGGCGAGTAGTTCAGGATCGCCTGTGCCAGGATCTCGTGAATACGTGCCAACGGTTGTTGCAAGAAAGTACCCTGCGGACCTGCCAGCTTTGCCAGCCCTGGCAGCGACGTATCGATGCCATCGAAAAAACTCTTCTCCACCGGTCGCACTG
>JBJMGC010000255.1:0-9775 GCA_045808105.1 Acidobacteriaceae bacterium
AGCGCAGAAGAGGCGTTGAAATATACAGAGACATCTATCGGCAACGAGGACCGCTCTGAGAATGAATTCGTAAAGGCACGCGCCTTAACTGCCCTAGGACGCAAGGATGAGGCGACAGCCGCGCGTAATCGGGCGATTGAGATCGGCAGCCAACTGCAGGTCCAGAGTTATGCGAGGGGGCTTCAGACGCAGGGCCACTACGATGAAGCGCTGGAACTGTTCCGAGCCAATATCAAGAAGGATCCCAAAAGCTGGGTGGCGCACAATGAAACGGCTCGGCTCGCAGTTGCGAATGGCGACTTCGATGCCGCTATCAAGGAGATGAAGCTCGCCATACCTGTAGCTCCGGAGAGCGTGAAGGGGCAGCTAAACAATCTCATCACACAACTGCAGAACAAAGTGGACATCAACAAGTAGCACGCAGGAGGCAACGGGGGCCAACGACCGCAACCGTTGGCCTCCTCTTTCTTGATGCGCGATACTTTCCCTCAATGAATGAACAACAATTGAAAACGCTGATTGTGACCGGAAGCAGCCGCGGTATTGGTGCGGCTGTTGCTGTTCTTGCAGGCGCACGCGGATACGCGGTAGCCGTAAACTTCGGCTCGGGCGAGGTCGAGGCAAAGCAGGTGGCTCAGGGCATTGTGGCCGGCGGCGGCCGGGCGATGGCAATTCATGCCGATGTGGCGCAAGAAGACCAGATCGTGAAGATGTTCGAAACGGCGGAGCGCGAACTTGGCCCGATCCAAGGGCTGGTCAACAATGCTGGCGTCACCGGTGGGTTCGCGCGAGTGGAGGAGGTGACGAGCGAAGCGATCCGGCGTGTGTTTGCTGTCAATGTTGAGGGGGCGATACTGTGCGCGCGAGAGGCGGTGCGGCGCATGTCAACGCGACGGGGCGGAGCGGGCGGAGCGATCGTCAACATCTCTTCGCGCGCAGCGCATAGGGGCTCGGCGGGCGAGTGGGTGCACTATGCGGCGTCGAAAGGCGCGATTGACAGCTTTACGATCGGACTAGCGCGTGAAGTCGCTACGGAAGGGATTCGCGTGAACGCCGTCGCTCCTGGATTGATCGATACGGAGCTGCATGCTGCAAATGGCGAGCCCGAACGGCTGCAGCGAATGAAGGGATCCATCCCGATGCAGCGGGCGGGCCAGCCGGGCGAGGTAGCAGAGGCGGTGCTGTGGTTGCTTTCACCCGCGGCATCGTATACGACGGGAGCGATTCTGGAGGTTGGCGGCGGGCGGTGAGGCGGAAGTTCTCAGACCGTAGAATCTCTCCGCTATAGGTAACTCAACCACCACCATGCTCTGTGGCGCCGCTTGTATTCCGCAAACCATGCACACGGGAAATAGAGCAGCACCACGACCGCAAACCAGGTGAGATAAACCGCCGGCAGACCGTGACCGTAGCCGGCGGGGACTTCGTTCATCCAGAAGCTGCCCTTCCATAACCAGCCGACCGGTTGATGCGTGAGTTTCGCGAGAAGAATGGCAGCGAAATGAATAGCATAAAGATGCAGGATGTAGAAGAACAAAGGCACTCGACCAAAGACCACGATGGGCTTCGCCCAACGCTCGAATCGCTTCGATGGGCTGAGCCTGTCGACCACGGAAAACAGGATCAGGGATGGGCCGAGGATCATCAGCAGGAATTGCAATGACGGCGGGTACTTTTCCAGGTCGAGAAAGCTGACGACGCTCATGGCCAACGTGCTCTGCGGCTGCCACGGTCCGAGTGAGCTTCCTGCCACGCCGGCTACTGGATTGCCGTACAGATTGAATCCGCGCAGCACCAGAAATGTCGCCGTGGCAATGCCACCGAGCAGGAGCATCATGCGCTGCCGTTCCTGCGCGGACTGATCAAAGAGCTTGCCGAAGACATAGCCGATCGCCATCACGCCGAGCAGCGGAATCCACGGGAAGAGCACGAAAAAGTGAGTGTGCGGGATGACGCCCTTGCGATGGAGGATCATCCAGACTCCGCTGAATTTTCCGAACTGCGCCGGCGCCACAGGATCGAAGAGGTTGTGAAAGAGAATGAGGGTGAGGCCGACGGCGAGTGTCACCTGGTCCGGCAGACGAATGAGCAACGCAAGCAGGACCATGCAGCAGCCGATGGACCAGATGATGCCGCCCATTTGCCAGACGGTGAAGGTCCAGGCGTACTCGATGATGGTGAATTCGAGCAGCACGAGCCAGAGCCCACGGGTCCATAGAAAGCGCGACGCTGCGCTGACGGAATCCGTTTTGCGGCGAAGCAGGTACGCGCCCGTCCCTGCGAGAAAGAAGAACATAGGCGCGCAGAAGTGCGTGATCCAGCGGGTGAAGAAGAGCGCGGGAAAAGTATGGGTGATGTCTTCCGGCTCGAACGGAATATTGGTAAGAAAGTCGCGCGAATGATCGATGGCCATGATGATCATGACCAGACCACGCATGAAATCGACCGAAAGGATGCGAGCGGTAGGAGCTTCTGCACTCCGCGCGTGCTCGGTCTGCATCGCTGTTGCGACGTCGGACATGCCTTCTCCTTACAGTCGAAACGCGGCTACTCAGAGACAGACAACGATCTTAGGCCGATTTCCAGAACTTGTGCCGGCGCGCTTCCCATTCTTCGGTCGAGAAGAGGCGCGGGCCGACTTCGATGAGGCGCGGCAGCATGTTGAAGATCGAAACCTGGCTCCACATCTTGCCCTCGCGTGTGCGAAAGCCTTTTTCGTTCAGATCGCTCGCGATGCTGGAGAAGGGAAAATCCTGCACCAGCAGGTCCATCATCTGGATGAGGATCTGGTTCTCGCGGAGATCGACTTCGAGGCGCGTGCAGTCGTCGGAGATGCGCAGGCCGTAAGGAATGTCGTCCTGGAAAGCGCCTTGCGACGGCGCTTCGTTGGCAGGCAGCTCGCGCCGCCATTCGATGGACACTAGCTGCCATCCGGAGGCGGTGCGCTCCTGCAGGATGGATGGGTTAAAGGGCCCGGAGATGACATCGCGTATCCGCTCAAACTGCGCCATCGTTTGCCTCCGTTTTCAGGACGGACTGTCAGTTGCGGAGTACGAAGAGCAATCGGCGCACCAAACACCAGATTACAAATCGGCGTCATAAGGCGCGGAACTGCCATTGATTCGAGGCAATCTCACCCGCCAGACCAGGCGGCGTTGTTCACTATCGCGAATGGCTGTTCGATTTTGAACATGTCCCACTGCGTGGATTTGCCAAGGATGACGAGTCCCGCGGTTCGCTTAGAGCGAGGCGACTGCGATGGCTACAGCGCCTACACCCATCACCAGGCTCATCGGGTCGGTGAGGGCGAAGACGACAGGGTCCTCGTCGAGCTCGCCCCGGGAGGCCAGCAGCCAGACACGACACAGCCACAGAATGAGCAGGGGAGCCATCAACCACATGCGTTCGTGGTGGTGATAGAGGCTGAGGACATCAGGCTGCCCGATGTAGACGGAGAGAACAACCACTGAGGCGAAGGCGCTGGAGGTGCCGAAGGAGCGGATCTGCTCGATGTCGTTGAGCAGATAGCCGCGCCCGTTGGAGAGTTGCGTGCCTGCACTGCGGACGTTCTGCAGTTCACTGAATCGCTTCACCATGGCGAGCGAAAGGAAGATGAATATGGCGAAGGCGGCGAGCCATGGGGAGATGAAGGTTTGGCTGGCGGCGGCGCCCGCGAGCATGCGCAGCGTATAGAGCGCGGAGAGGATGACCACATCGAGGATGACGATGCGCTTGAGCGCGAGTGAATACGCAAGCGTGGTGACGAGGTAGAAAATGAGCCAGCCGAGAAAGGCGCCGGGGAGAAACATTACGGCTGCTGCGATAGAAACAGCCAGAAAGCTGGCGGAGATGGCCATGCCGACACCGGCTGAGAGATTGCCGGAGGCGAAGGCGCGTTTGCGCTTGCGCGGATGCTGGCGGTCGGCTTCGATATCGAGCAGGTCGTTGACAATGTAGGTGGCCGATGCGCAGAGGGAGAAGCAAACAAACGCGATTACGGCCGCGAGCACAACGGGAGCCTGGATGCGATGGGCGAGCAGCAACGGCAGAAAGATGAGCGTGTTCTTCGCCCATTGATGGACGCGGATGGCTTTGATGAAGGTGCGAAGGCCGCTGGCGCGATCGGTAAAGGTACGCTGCGCTGTGAGGCCGCGGGCGCGCAGTGCCATCCGCAGCCCGAGGTTTGGATTGGCGGTCATGGGAGCGGCGGCGGCGGCGAGCAGCGGCAGGTCCGGACGCGCGTTGCCGATGTAATCGAACTCCCCGGCGAAGCGGCTGCGAAAGCCGGCGAGCTTATTGGAGCCGGTAAGATTCGTAATGCCGTCGGAGGAGAGCACGTCTTCGAAGATATTCAGATGCCGGGCGATGCGCTCGGCCAGGCCTGAATCCGCGCCGGTGGCCAGGTAGAGCTTGCGGCCTTCGCCGCGCTGCGCCATCAGGTATTCGAGCAGAGGGCGATTGTAGGGCAGGTGCTCGACGTTGAGCGTCACGCGCGCAGTGACCTCACGCTTGAGATTAGCCTTGCCTCGCAGAGCCCACAGCGGAGTTTTCAGTGCGTCGAGCGGGCGGCTCCGGACCAGCAGCAGCAACGAATCCACCAGCGTGTCCGACTTAACGAGGGTGCCGTCAAGGTCGACGCAGAGAGGACGTTCGAGAGCTGGGGCTGCTGAGGTCGCCATGCGGCTCCTGATGGAGTCTGCTGAACTGCCGCGCGTTGAGGCAAGGATACCAAAGGGTTTTCAGCGAAACGGGCGCAGATGAGGGCAGTGCCGGACATGACACGGTAGTGCCCACGATGGAGATTGGAATAAGTATCATAGAGATATGAGTCAGAGTTCAGGGAACCCGGTCACGGAAGAACAGATTGCTGTTCTAGTCGACACCTTTTACGCTCGCGTGCGGCAGGACGCTACTTTGGGACCGGTCTTCGAGCGGGTGGTTGGCGATGCATGGGAGCCGCACCTGGAGAAGATGCGCGCCTTCTGGTCGTCGCTGGTGCTGGCTAGCGGCCGATACAAGGGCAACCCGATGATGGCGCACCTGCAATTGCTGCCGCGCATTGGAGCGCAGCACTTTGAGCGCTGGCTGGCTTTGTGGCGGCAGACTGCGGCTGAGCTATTTCCGCAGCAGGTGGCAGCCAACTTCGTCTGGCGCGCGGAAAACATGGCGGAACGTGTGCTGGCCAGCATCGATCAGTATCATTCTCAGCTCCATCCAAGTCGGGGCTGATGATTCAGGGAACCGGAAGCGAAATCCTCCGTATAGAACATCAGAGCCATGAAGATCCTTGTTGCGGGAGCATCCGGTGCGATAGGGCGGGCGCTAGTGCCGTTGCTGGTGGGCGCCGGGCATGATGTGGTGGGGATGGTGCAGCGTCCGCGCAGCGTGGAGGTGGTGCACGCGCTGGGGGCGGAGCCGCGGACCGTCGATGCGCTCGATGCCGCCGCAGTCCTGAAATGTTTTCGCGAAGTGCGGCCGCAGACCATCCTGCATCAGCTCACCGCGATCCCGGGGACGCTGGACATGCGGCATTTCGATCGCGAATTCGCATTGACCAACCTGCTGCGCACCGAGGGCACGCGCAATCTGCTGGCCGGTGCAGTGGATGTGGGCGCTACGCACTTTATCGCGCAGAGTTTTGCCGGCTGGACGTATGGGCACTCGGCAAATGGCTCTAAAGCGAAGCTCAAAACGGAAGAAGACGCATTCGATCCCGCGCCGCCGAAGCGCTTGCGGACGACGCTCGATGCGTTGAAGACGCTCGAACGGGCAGTGCTCTCCGAGTCGCGGCTTACCGGAACGGTCCTGAGATACGGCGCGTTCTATGGCCCGCACACTTCGATTGCGAAGGATGGCTCGACCGTGCAGGCGGTGCGCCGACGAAAGCTCCCCCTGGTGGGCGAAGGCGCGGGGGTTTGGTCTTTCGTTCACATCGAGGATGCGGCAAGCGCGACGGCTGCCGTGGTTGAGGCTGGACTTGCCGGCGTGTATAACGTGGTCGATGATGAACCGGCCCCGGCTTCGGAATGGCTGTCGTTTCTGGCGCACTGTGCCCATGCCCAGCCACCGCGTCAGGTCTCTGCGTGGATAGCGCGGCTGTTGATCGGCGAGCACGTGGTAGCGCTAATGAACGAGATACGCGGAGTATCGAACGCGAAGGTCAAGCGCGAGTTGAGCTGGACGCCGCGCTGGCCAAGTTGGCGCGACGGCTTTCGGGAGGCTTGCAAGAGCGCTTCCCTGCCGGTGCGTGAGCTATTCGGAACGCAGTCGCGGTTCGATTACCGGCCGTAGCTCAAGGCTGTGATCACAAAGTCGTCCTCATCCGGTGTATTCCTCTTCTTTGGTTTGCGCGATCGCTATGGCGTGGCTGCTTTGCTGCGCGACGACGTGACCCAGGGCTACGGCGCCTAGGCAGAGCAGCACCGAGAGGCCAACGTTCAGCAGTGCCTTGCCCCACGCGCCGGTGCGCAGCAGGTCGAAGGTCTGCATGCTGAACGATGAGAAGGTGGTGAAGCCACCGCAGAGGCCGATCATCACAAAGATGCGGATCGACTCCGGCACCTGGAAGCGGCTGCCGGCAACCGTGAGCGTGCCGAAGAAGCCGATGATGAAGGAGCCGAGGACGTTGATGAGAACGGTGGACCAGGGAAAGCTGGCGCTGTGCTGGGGAAGCATTTCGCGGCCGAGCGCATAACGAAGAGCACCGCCGACGGCGCTGCCGAGCGCAACCCATAGATAGAGATTCATCTCCTGCCTCACACTTGTCACCGCAGCGGACCGTATACCGAGGCTGCGGTTGGGATTGGCAGGAGTTATCAGCCGGGTGGCGGGCTTGAGGAGCGAGTCCTCAGGGGAAACTCCATTCCCCCTTTCAATTTAGTTTAAAACAGAAGCGCGGTTGACGGGACACGCAACGGCTTCCACGGCTTTGACGAGACTGCTCAAGGAAGAAGGAAGCCATATGCAAGGCCCGGCTCTGGTTCCGTTTTGTAGCCGAATCTGACACAAAATCGCATCCTAACGGCGTAAGCGCGACTCCATACTGAGTAGACACGTCTTCATAGAAGCGAGGTACGTTGATGAAGCTGAGTTTCTCCTTTTCTATTTCTGCCTATGCCGTCCTGTTGTGTGGCGCTCTCTCCCCTCTCTTCGCCCAGGAGTCTGCGAGTGGGCCATCGACGATTGTGACTGTGGAACCAAAGGGCAGCGGCGAGCTGGCTGAACCGGTGCCGGAATCGGCGGTGAAAGCCAAGGTAAACGGCAAGGACGCCAAGGTGGAAGACTGGCATGCCTTTACCGCGAATGGCACGCAGCCCAACCTGCAGCTGGTATTGCTGATCGATGATGGTGCGCGCTCCAGCCTCGGGCTGCACCTGAAGGAGCTGCAGCGCTTCATCAACCAGCAGCCGCCGACGACTGAGGTGGCCGTGGCCTACATGCGGAACGGCACGGCGCAATTGACGGGAGCGTTCACGACCAACCATCAGGAAGCCGCGCGGACGCTGCGGCTGCCCAGCTCCGCGCCGGGAGCCAACGGCAGTCCCTACTTCTCACTGAGCGATCTGTTGAAGAAGTGGCCGGCGCACAATCCGGACGAGCGGCGCGAGGTGGTGATGATCACTGACGGCATCGACCGCTACAACGGGCTGCGTTACGATCCGTCCAATCCCTACCTGGAAGCGACCATGCGCGATGCACTCCGCAACCACGTGGTGGTGTACGCCATCTACTTTCACAATGCCGGCTTCGCCGACCGCACCGACGCCGGCATCAACAGTGGACAGAACTACCTGACGCAGATGTGCTCGACACTCGGAGGGGAGTTCTTCTTCCAGGGCTTCAGCAATCCCGTGGACTTCACTCCCTATCTGAACCAGATCAATCGCAAGCTGGGAAATCAATATGAGTTGCGCGTCACAGCGCCGACAGGCGCAAAGAACATCGTGAATCTGAAGGTGCAGGTGTCTGCGCCGAACACGAGGACGCAGGCGCCACAGAGGATCTATCTGGGCCAATGAGAACTCGGTGCCATGATTCGGTGTCCACTCCGATCTCCTAAACATTGCCCATGTGCAATGCCGGCTCACCCTACAGCGGAATATTGCCATGCTTCCGCGGCGGGTTGCTGTCACGCTTGCCATCGAGCATCTCCAATGCACGGATAAGTCGGCGGCGCGTCTCGCGCGGACGGATCACTGCATCGACATAACCGCGCTCGGCGGCTATGTATGGATTGGCGAAGCGCTCGCGAAACTCGGCGACTCGCTCTTTGCGCGCTTCGGCCAGCACTTCCGCCTTGCGTTCTTCTGTGAGATCGCCTTCCTTCTCTTCGGCCGCGCGCACGGCCTGCGCCAGCTCGCGGCCGTAGACGATATTCACCGCGCCCTCCGCACCCATCACGGCGATCTCCGCCGTCGGCCACGCGAAGTTGGCGTCGGTGCGGATGTGCTTCGAGCTCATGACGCAGTACGCGCCGCCGTATGCCTTGCGCGTGATAACCAACAGCTTGGGCACAGTCGCTTCTGCAAATGCATAGAGCAGCTTGGCGCCATGGCGGATGATGCCGCGGTGCTCCTGTTCGGTTCCGGGCAGGAAGCCGGGAACATCTTCCAGCGTGACCAGCGGGATATTGAAGGCGTCACAGAACCGCACGAATCGCGCGGCTTTGGTCGAGGCATCGATATCCAGCACACCAGCGAGGAACGCGGGCTGATTCGCGACCACGCCGACGGAGCGGCCGCTGAGCCGTGCAAAGCCGATGACGATGTTGCGCGCGAAATGCTCCTGCACCTCAAAGAAGTAGCCGTCGTCCACAATGCGGGCGATCACATCCTTGATGTCGTAGGGCTGCGACGGATCGGCGGGGACGATGGTGTCGAGCGTGGTGTCTTCGCGATCAGCCGAGTCATCCGTAGCCCGGCGAGGCGGCGGATTGAGATTGTTGGCCGGCAAAAAACTGAACAGTTCGCGCAGCATCGCGAGGCACTCCTCATCGTCATGCGCGAGAAAGTGCGCGACGCCGGAGACCTCATTGTGTGTGGCCGCGCCGCCCAATTCTTCTTTCGACACCTCTTCGTGCGTCACGGTGCGAATCACGTCGGGGCCAGTGACGAACATGTGAGCGGTCTTGTCGACCATAAGGATGAAGTCAGTGATAGCCGGCGAGTAGACGGCACCACCGGCGCACGGACCCATGATGGCCGAGAGCTGCGGCACCACTCCCGAGGCAAGAGTGTTGCGCAGAAAGATATCTGCGTAACCGGCCAGCGAGACGACGCCCTCCTGGATGCGCGCGCCCCCGGAGTCGTTTAGCCCGATGATGGGCGCGCCGACGCGCATGGCCGTGTCCATGATCTTGACGATCTTGGCGGCATTCGTTTCCGACAGCGAGCCGCCGAAGACCGTGAAGTCCTGCGCGTAGACGAAGACGGTCCGGCCGTCGATGGTGCCGTAGCCGGTGATAAAGCCGTCGCCGGGGATGCGCTGCTTATCCATGCCGAAATCGGTGGCGCGGTGGGTGACGAATTTGTCTGTTTCTTCGAAGGAGCCAGGGTCGAGCAGCAATTCGACACGCTCGCGGGCAGAGAGTTTGCCGGCGCGGTGTTGGCGTTCGCGGCGTTCAGCGCCGCCGGCCTCTTCGGCCAGGGCATGACGCCGTTCCAGTTCAGCTATGGAAGCTGCGTGGGGATGGTTAGAGAGGGAATCGTCCATGCGAAACGCAATTATAGGACTGGCCGTCCAGGCGAACGCGCCTGCGGCGCAAGTAACGCTGGCG
>JBJMGC010000256.1:0-9218 GCA_045808105.1 Acidobacteriaceae bacterium
CCACTTCCGAGACCAGAATCTCCGGCGCCGATGCTCCTGCGGTAACCGCAACGGTGGAAACGCCCTCCAGCCACGCGGGCTGGATTGCATTCCAGTTGTCGATCAGATGCGCCACCGTGTTCAGATTGCGCGAAACTTCTACCAGCCGGTTGGAATTGGAGCTGTTCGTAGATCCCACCACCAGCACCAGGTCTGCCGCGTGAGCCACGTTCTTCACGGCTACCTGCCGGTTCTCCGTCGCGTAGCAGATGTCCTGCGAATGCGGGCCAACGATGTTGGGGAACTTCTCCTTCAGCGCTTGGATAATGTCACGTGCCTCATCAAGGCTTAAAGTGGTCTGCGTCAGATACGCCACCCGGTTCGGATCGGGTACCTGAAGCGATGCCACCTCTTCCGCCGAGGAAACTACCTGAGTCACGTCCGGAGCCTCGCCCAGCGTGCCCTCAATCTCGTCATGGTCACGGTGGCCGATCAGCACCAGCGAATACCCCTGCCGGGCAAACTTTACCGCCTCGACATGTACCTTGGTGACCAACGGACATGTCGCATCGATCACCTTTAGGCCACGCTCTTTAGACCGTTGCCGCACTGCCGGAGAGACACCATGAGCCGAGTAAATAACGCGCATTCCCTCAGGAACATCATCGATGTCTTCGACAAAGATCGCGCCCTTCTCTGCTAACTCGTTCACCACAAAGCTGTTGTGAACAATCTCCTTGCGCACGTAAATGGGCGCGCCAAAGGTCTCAAGGGCGATCCGGACAATGTCCACCGCGCGCACCACGCCGGCGCAAAAGCCTCGTGGCTTCAGGAGCATGACGCGCTTTGTCGCGGTCGATTCGTTGCTTACAGGCTCGGCGGGAGGGGACTCGATCGGGTAAGAATTCACAATCCCTAGTATACCGGCCCGGGGACTGCTTGTCAGGCAAGATTGCACCATTTGCAGTGCTGATCCCTCTCAGGAACCGCCTGCCTCAGCAAGCATCTGCTCCGCATGCCGGAGAGACGTTTCTGACTTTTTTGCTCCGCTCAACATACGTGCGATTTCTTCGACCCGCTCGACCGGGGTTAGGCTGCGGATAGCCGTCCGTGTCCGTCCTTTCTCCTCGCGCTTTTCGACGACGAAGTGCTGGGTGGCAAACGCAGCGATCTGCGGCAGATGCGTGACACACAGCACCTGCTGCGACCGGCTCAGTACCTTCAGCTTCTGTCCGACTGCCTCCGCCGCCCGCCCGCCGATGCCGATGTCGATCTCATCAAAAACCAGCGTCCGCGGAAGCAGCGTCCGGCGCTTCCCTTTTCCCGCCCGTGCGGCGCATTCTTCCACGCTGACCTTCAAGGCCAACAGCACGCGGCTCATTTCGCCGCCGGAGGCAATCTGGTCGAGCGGCTTGAGTGGTTCGCCGGGATTGGTCGCAATACGGCACGCGATTGTGTCCCAGCCGTGCGCCGACCAGTGCTCCTCGTCTGTGTGCGCATCCACATCGACAGTGAAGCGTGCCTTCATCGCCAGATCATTGATCTGCCGCTCTGCCATTCCGGTGAGCTTCTTCGCCGCCGCCGTGCGCGCAGCGGTCAGCAACTCTGCTTCACGGCGGTATTCCGCGGCCGAATTGGCAAGCTGCTTTCGCAGTTCCGCCAGCACGGCATCGCGGTTCTCAATCTCATTCAGCTTGGCCGCAACATCCTGCCCATAGGCGATCACGTCAGACACGCTCGACCCGTATTTGCGTTTCAGCCGATCGAGCAGTGCCAGCCTGTCTTCAATCTCGGCCAGCCTTTCGGGTGAGCTCTGAATCCCATTTCCAAAATCCCGCACCGTCTCGGCAACGTCTTCCACCGTGGCGCGCGCCGACGCCAGCTGATGCGCGGCATCGCCAAAACGCGGCTCATACCGAGCCAATTCCTCCAAGTGGCGTTGCGCAGCACGAAGCGACGCTTCCGCCGCATTGCTGCCCTCGTAAAGTTGCTCATAGGCGCTCATCGCCGCCGCATAGAGCTTCTCCGCGTTGCTCAACACGCGTTTCTCGGTCTCCAGCTGACCATCCTCTCCATCGCGCAGTCCGGCCGACTCGATCTCGCGCGCTTGGAAGCGCCAAAGATCGGCCATCCGCAGCCGCTCCTGTTCATCGCTCTCGAGCGATTGCAGTTTGTCGGCGCAATCCCGCCACGCCGTATACGCCGCCTGCACCGGCTCGGTCGAGATGCCGCCGAATCGGTCCAGCAGCAAACGCTGCTGTGTGGGATCGAAGCCCGCGAGTGTCTCGGATTGAGCGTGGATCAGCGCCAATTCCGGCGCCAGCAACTTCAAGACTGCCGCAGTAGCCGGCTGGCTGTTCACGAAGACGCGGCCCTTGCCCGATGCAGCAATCTCACGGCGCAGCAGAATCTCGCCATCTCCCGCATCAATGCCGTGCGCCGCCAGAATGCGCTCAGCCTCTTCCGTCGCCTCAAAGACGCACGAGACGACCGCCTTTTCTGCCCCGTGCCGCACCACCTCGCTCGACGCCTTGCCGCCCAGCAGAAGCGCCAGTGCATCCACCAGGATCGACTTGCCGGCGCCGGTCTCGCCGGTCAGCAGATTCAACCCGGGACCCAGGGCGGCCGCCACGTGATCGATGACCGCATAATTTTCCGCTCGCAACTCCAACAGCATAGGCGCGTCCGAGGCCGAGCATAGCAGAGGTCAGCGCATCGGATTGCGGGCCGCCTCTCCCTCCGCCTGACCGTATGGAGTAGCCCTTTGGTCACTTGCAATCTCTATCCGCTCGGGTTGCTTCCTGCTACCCTTTCTAGGAGCCGCAGATGATAGCCCAACCAATTTTTTTTGCGATCCTATTGTTCTTTCAGGCCGACGACCAGAGCGCGCCAGTACCGCCTCCGCACTCCAGCAGCAATGCGATTCTGGAGATGCTGCGGGCCAGCGGGCCGATCGCGCTCACCGTTCTCGGACTGCTTGCGCTTGCCAGTCTCTTCTCCTGGGCCATCATTCTGGGCAAGTGGATTGGCTTCCGACGAGCGCGCAGCCAGAGCCGCGCCTTCCTGCGCGCCTTCCGCAAGGCAGCGCGTTTGCAGGAGATTGGCGCCATCTCCGAGCAGTACAAACCAAGTCCGCTAGTCAATGTTTTTGACGAGGTTTACGAGACCTACCGCCGCCAGACCGGAGGCTACGGGCCGCCACGCAATATCACTGCGTTAGAGCGCACCGCGCAGTCGGCGTCAAGCGAAGCGCTGACGTTTATGGAGCAGCGCCTGACCTGGCTGGCCACCATCGGCGCCATCTCGCCGTTTATCGGGCTATTCGGCACCATCATGGGCATCGTGGATGCCTTCCACGGCCTGGGTACGGCAGGCGCCGCGACATTGCGCGCCGTCGCACCCGGCGTCTCCGAGGCGCTCATCACCACCGCCGCCGGTCTCGTTGTCGCCGTCCCGGCAGTCGTCGCCTACAACCAGTTCTCCGCGCGCATCCGCGAGTTCGGCTCGCGCATGGACGACTTTGCCCGCGAGCTGCTGAACAGCATGGAGGAGATCACGTTGCGGCCGCAGCAGGATCCTCTGGAGCGCGAGCGCGCAGGTCAGCGCGAGGCAATGCAGGAGCCTGGCCGTGGCGTTTACTAGCGCAGACGGGCGCACCAAGTCGGCACTTGCCGACATTAACATCACGCCGCTGGTGGATGTCGTGCTGGTGCTGCTCGTTATTTTCATGCTCACCGCGCCTGTGCTGCAGTCAGGCATTGATGTCGCCGTACCCAAGACCCGCACGGTACGCGAGGCCACCCAGGAACACGAGGTCATCACCATCGATCGCGATCAGCGTGTCTTCTTGGGCGATCACCCCATCAACATCAACGAAATTCCGGAGCGGCTGCACAATCCGAACGTCGATCCGTCGAAGCAGATCATCTATCTGCGCGCCGATGAGCGCGTGCCCTTCGGAGCCTTTGCGTCAGTCATGGACGCGGTAAAGCAGGCGGGCATCACCAACGTCTCGATCGTGACCCAGCCGCTGACCAACCCGCCCGGTAAGAAGTAGGAACAAAGATGCCGATGGATCTCGAAGAGCGATACGAACGGCGCGCGCCATTCGGCGTGCCTTTCGCAGAGTCCTTCGGCCTGCACCTGCTCATTGTTGGCGCGCTGGTGGGTTCGGTGTGGATACATGGCCGCGTCCGTGGCAATGAATGGGGACAAAATATGGACGCCAGCGCTATCCAGGCGAACCTGGTTTCAAATGCGCCGTCCATTCCTCTGCCCCAGATACAGAAGCCGACAGACAATGTGCTCGCTACCGAAAACCCCAGTCCCGCTCCGGCAATCGAGAAGGAACAGACTGTACCGGCGCCGGATCTCAAGGCGATCCCGATCCCAGTAAAGCAGCCTCCAAAGAAAGAGCCGCCGCCCAAGAAGGAAGCTCCGCCAAAGCAGGAGCAGAAGCATCCGCAGCCGCAAAAGCAGCTCAAGGATCGTGCGAACTTCGGCGAGCAACAGCAGTCCAGCCTGCCGCAGTCGATGGCGCAACAACAATCGCAGTCGCCCGCAGCACCAGTCTCGGTGACTGGCGGCAGCGGTTTCCGCTTCCCTTACTACGTGGCCATTATCCAGCGCAAAACTCAGGAAAACTGGCTCAAGCAGGAAGTCGATCCCTCCACTCCCGCCGGTGCGAAGGCCTATATCTACTTCACTCTTTCTCGGGACGGCGCTCCTTCCGACGTCAAGGTCGGGGAATCCAGTGGCTCGGCATCGCTCGATCAGTCCTGCTTGCGTGCCGTGCAGCGTGTTGACAGTTACGGTCCACTCCCATCGGGTTATAGCGGCTCGACCTTACAGGTGTCATATTATTGTGAATTCACAGGTCGCTGAGGAGATCCACCCCCACGTGAAAACATCCAGCACGGTGCAACGACTGCGGTCCTCCCTGTACCTCGCCCTTTCTACTTTGCTGCTTCTCCCCTTCTCCTCCACCGCCCATGCACAGGACTGGGTACGGACCGGGTCCAATCTCGGCGTCGAAAAGATCCGGATGGCGGCTGCCGATTTCAAGCCCAATTCCACCGATCCGCAGACACCCGTCCTGAAGACGACCTTCGATAACACCCTCTACAACGACCTGGCGAACGCCGGTATCTTCGACATGGTTTCGAAGGCACTGGCTCCGGCCGTGACTCCGGCAACCCCTGCTGAGGTGAATCTCGCGCAGTGGTCGGCTGCGCCTGCGAATGCTGCGATGCTGGCCCTTGGTTCGCTCGCGGTGCAGGGCGGCCGATTGAACGTCAGCGGCTTCCTGGTGGATGTGAAGGAGGCTGGCGCGCCCGCCATCGTGGGCAAGCAATACGGCGAAGTGGCCACACAGGACAATGCACGGCTGATCGCCCACAAGTTCGCGGACGAGATAATCCTTCGCCTCGGCGGAGGCGTGAACGGTATCGCCGAGACAAAGATCTTCTTCGTCTCCTCGCGCTCCGGCGTGAAGGAAATCTGGGCCATGGACTACGACGGTCAGGGCGAACATCCGGTTACCCACCTGGGTGAGGTCTCGCTGTCACCGCACGTTTCTCCGGATAACAGCCGCGTCGCCTTCGCGTCGCTTGGTAAAACGGGCTGGACGATCCGCATGTACTCGCTGGTTCTGGGCCGCATGGTGAGCTTCCCCTCCCCGGGAGGCACCACCATCTCCCCGGCATGGTCGGCCGACGGCGCCCACCTCGCCTTCTCGTCCGACAGATCGGGCGATCCCGAGATCTGGGTCTCCGACGCGAGCGGTGGCGGCGCCCATCGCGTCACCACCTTCCGCGGACCAGACGTCTCGCCCTGCTGGAATCCCAAGACCAACAATCAGCTTGCCTGGGTGAGCGGCCGCACCGGCCTGCCGCAGATCTACACCATGGAATCCGACGGCGCGAACGTGCAGCGCCTCACAGATGGCGGCTACGCTACCTCGCCCTCCT
The DNA here is from genome assembly GCA_045808105.1 of Acidobacteriaceae bacterium. Lineage (GTDB taxonomy): Bacteria > Acidobacteriota > Terriglobia > Terriglobales > Acidobacteriaceae > KBS-83. Next base: position 5,949 of record JBJMGC010000256.1, read on the forward strand.
GGTCGCCCAACGGACAGTTCCTCGTCTTCGCCTGGGATCGCAAGTACGGTCCGGGTGCTCCCGGGAATCAGGACATCTACGTCATGGATATCGCCAGCAAGCGCTGGGTGCAACTCACGCACGATGCCGGACGCAATGATTTCCCCTCCTGGGCGCCGGATGGCCGGCATATCGTCTTTGAAAGGCAGACGGGTGGCCACTCCGAGATATGGGCCATGCTCACCGACGGTACACAGCAACACGCACTGACACACGACGGCAACAACACCATGCCCGGCTGGAGCTGGAAATAAAACGCGTGGGACAATTTGTGCTTCCGTGTACCCTGATGAGCGGATTGCCTGCAGTCATTGGGGCTCTTGGCGAAACGGGTACTGATACAGATTCCCGCGGCCTTCTCGACCTGGCCGCGCTAAAGTTTTTGATTGAGGAGAAGAGACCGTGAATTCGCTTCCTGTCCGTACCTGGAATATGCGCCGCCGTGCGGCTTCCTGCCTGGCCGTCCTTGTGATTGCAGCGTTTGCCGGGTGCGGTAAGAAACATGCTCCGCCGCCACCCCCGCCACCCCCAGCCGCTGAGTCAGGCGCAGCGCCCACAGCCACTATCACGGCAACGCCGGACAACATTAGCGCCGGAGACAAGGTCATCCTCTCCTGGAAGACCACCGATGCAACCGACGTCTCCATCGACGGCATCGGCGCCGTGCCATCTTCGGGCACGCAGACTGTTTCGCCGACCGCGACCACGGATTATCACCTCGTCGCACGTGGGCTCGGCGGTTCGACAGATGCAACGGCGCACGTCACCGTAGGTGGCGCAGGGACCAGCGGCGATCTCAGCGGTGAGACTGTCGACGACGCGACCTTCCACACCAACGTGACCGACATCTTCTACGACTACGACAGCTACGACGTCAATCCGCAGTCGCAGACTGTGGTCTCCAAAGACGCGGCGTTCCTCGCTTCCCATCCCAAGCTGAAGATCGTCATCGGCGGCTACTGCGATGCGCGCGGATCGACGGAGTACAACCTGGCTCTGGGCGAGAACCGCGCCAATGCAGCTAAACAGGCGTTGGTCGCTGCCGGCGTCAATCCGGATCGTATCCGCACCGTCTCGTACGGCAAGGAGAAGCAGTTCTGCACCGAGGCAAATGAGCAGTGCTATCAGCAGAATCGGCGCGCGGGATTCTCTGTCGACCGGTAACCTTGATAGTGCCAAAACAGTTCTAGTGCCAAAGTAATTAAGGGGCAGCGTGACCAAGCCGGTTGCGCTGCCCCTTTCATTGCCGCAAAACGTCTAAAATGAACGAGAGTTTAACGCTCTTCGAGGCTTCACATGCGTAGATCGCTTCTTTCCGCCGCCGCTGTCCTGCTGCTTTCCGTCACTGCCCTTCCGCCGCGCGCACACGCCGTCGCCAAAGAAATCATTGAGTTGCAAACCCAGGTCTCGCAGCTTCAGGACATGATCACGCAGATGAAGCAGTCGAACGACGAACGTATGGGCGTTCTGCTCCACATGGTTCAGCAAAACGTGGACAGCATCTCGCGCATGACCACCCAGGTGAACTCGATGCAGCAGGCCATGTCCTCGCAGAACGAGAGCCAGCAGCTATCCGGCCAGATGCAGGCGCTGAACGACTCGGTCGACGAGCTGAAAACGCGGATCGGCAAACTGGATACCACTCTGCAATCCATGCAGGCGCAGTTGCAGAATGTGCAGAACCCGTCGGCAGGTGGACCGGCGCAGCCGGCAGGCCCGGCGCCTACCGGACCAGGCATGGCTGACAACGCCCCTCCGGCCGGTAACTTGGCCCCGTCGCAGGCACCCGGAAATAGCGGCCCTCCGGCGCCGCCCTTGCAGCAGACCTACCAGGCTGCCCTGCGCGATTACAACTCCGCCAAATACGAGCTCTCGAATTCCGAGTTCAGCGACGTGGTGAAGTACTATCCGCAGGATGACCTGGCGGGAAACGCGCACTTCTACATGGGCGAGATCGCCTACCGGCAGGGCAAGTACGCCCAGGCTGAAAAGCAATACGACATCGTGCTGGAGCAATTCGCCGGCAATCCGAAGGCGCCCGCGGCGCAGCTACGGAAAGGCGAGTCCCTGCTGCAGTCGCAGCAGCGCGAGGCGGGCGCACAGGAGCTGCGGTCGCTGATCCAGCGTTATCCGCAAACGCCGGAAGCTGCCGAAGCGCGCAGCAAATTGAACGGGCTGGGCATCCGCATCGCTCCCAAACCCACCGCGTACCGCTGACAACAACTCGGCCGATACAACGACAGACCCGCGCTCCATCATCCCATCCCGAGCTATGACAAAACACCCCGATAGTGACAAACACAAAGGTGTCGTTGAAGAAGAGTCGCCCCGCGCCACCACCAGCCGGCCGTCCATCGCCGGCCAACTCGGCCACCGCACTTCCGACTCGGATGTAAAGGAAAACGACAGCGACTTCCCCGAGCCCGGCGCCCGAGAAGAACACTCCGGCGAACGCGGCAGTTAATCGAAAACTGATTTTTAAGAGAGAGCGCGCTGCGGAAGCCGGCAGGCTTCCCTGTCCTCGAGAAATGCTGGATGAGCCAGCTCCCATTTCTTCAGCACGAACTGAAGCGCCGTTTTCAGCACACCTACTCCATACACAACGCTGCGTCTGAAATTGATGGACGACGCTTCGTCGAAATACTTCGTCGGACAGGATATCTCGCCGATGCGGAATCCGAAATACACCGCCTGGACGATGATCTGGTTGTCGAACACAAAATCGTCCGAGCAGCTCAACAGCGGAAGACGCTCGATCACTGTCCGGCTCCAGGCGCGATAGCCGGTGTGGTACTCGGACAGCTTCTGCCCGATCAGCAGATTTTGTATCAACGTCAGCAGGCGGTTGGAGATGTACTTGTAGAGCGGCATGCCGCCCTTCCGCGCGCCGTTGCCGAGAATGCGCGAAGCCAGCACGCAATCGTACTGGTCATAGGCAATCATTGAGGCCATGGCAGTGACCAACAGCGGCGTGTATTGGTAGTCAGGGTGCAGCATGACCACGATGTCCGCGCCGCGCTCAAGCGCAGCTTCGTAACACGTCTTCTGATTGCCCCCGTAGCCGCGGTTCTTGTCATGCCGGATCACATGGACGCCAAGCCTGCTGGCCACTGCGGCAGTATTGTCCCGGCTGGCATCGTCGGTGAGGATGATGTCGTCCACGATGTCGCGCGGAATCTCATCCACGGTCCGTTCCACGGTCTTCTCAGCGTTGTAGGCCGGAAGAACAAC
>JBJMGC010000257.1:0-15688 GCA_045808105.1 Acidobacteriaceae bacterium
CCACCGTGAACTTCTCCGCAAGGTCGCGGCCCATCCCTACCGCCTGCGAACCCTGCCCGGGAAAAAGAAACGCAATCTTTTGATCACTCATAGTTCGTCACTCATAACAAAGCGCAATTCTCGCACGGCGGCGGCAGGGACGTGCAGCCCTTCACGATCCCATCAAAATAATTACTCAACCAAGTGGTTGACATTAACAATGGGTCGGGCGCAATATTCAACCAAATGGTTGAACAAGGACTGCGGCGAAGATCGGCAGACCGGCTCGACGGTGTGTTTCACGCACTCTCGGACCCAACGCGCCGCCAGATGCTGCGCACTCTCGCAAATGGCGAGCGTACAGTTGGCGAACTAGCCGCACCCTTTCGCATGTCGCTCGCGGCGGCTGCCAAGCACGTCAAGACGCTCGAGCGCAGCGGACTTCTTCGTCGCACGATCCTGGGACGCACTCACATCTGCCGTTTTGAGCCTGCAGCACTCGCCAACGCGAACGCCTGGTTCCGCTACTACTCGCGCTTCTGGGAGCAGAGTCTCGACGCTCTCGAGGCGGCTCTGCGCGAAGACGACGCTCGCGCCAAATCTCCTCGCAGGACCAAAACTCCTGGTACGAAAGGATCAAATCCATGAACACTACAGAGACGATGTCCGGCAAGACCGTGAAGGTCACGCGCACCTTCGCTGTCACCCCGGAGCGCATTTTTGACGCATGGCTGAATCCGGAGATCGCTCGGCGCTTCCTCTTTGCGACTCCCACCGGCGAGATAGTGCGCGTGGACATCGATGCCCGCGTCGGTGGCAAGTTCGTCATCGTGCGCCGCACAGACGGCGACGATGTGGAACATTTCGGAGAGTATCTGGCTATCGATCGGCCGCGCCGCCTCGTCTTTACCTTTGCAGTTCCTAAATACTCTGCTGTCTACACCCAGGTCAGCATTGAGATCGTGCCCGCCGGTAGCGGCTCAAAGCTCACCCTCACGCACGAAGGCGTCCTGCCCGAGTGGGCAGATCGCACCCAGGAAGGCTGGGAGATGATCCTCGGCTTGCTCGACCGGACGGTCAGCTGATGGAGCAGGATCGGATCGTTACTTTTTTTATCTTAGGAACTACGAAACCGTAGGCGCGCTGAACTCGCGTTCGATCCGGTCCGTCACGCCGGAGGTTGCAAACTCCGCCGCCACCCGAATGCTGTTCAGGATCGCTCGATCGTCTGCTGAGCCGTGGGTGATGATGCACGGACCGCGCACGCCGAGCAGCGGCGCGCCACCGTATTCAGACTGGTCGAAGCGCTTCTTGAATTCTTTGAAGCCGCGGCGCGCCAGCAGCGCCCCTGCGCGTCCGCTCACGGTAGACATCAGCGACTCGCGCAGCATCTCGCGGACCATGCGGCCCAGACCCTCGGAGGTCTTCAGCGCAACGTTGCCGACAAAGCCGTCGCACACGATCACGTCCGCGTGGCCGTTATAGAGGTCGCGTCCCTCGACATTGCCGATGAATCTGATCGGCAACTGCTTCAGCACCTGCAGCGCTTCGCGGGTGAGTTCGTTGCCTTTGCTCTCCTCTTCACCAATCGAGAGCAGCCCAACCCGCGGCTTCTCGATCATCAGCACGGAGCGCGCATACATCTCGCCCATAATGGCGAACTGCGCCAGGTTCTGCACCTTGCAATCCACATTGGCGCCCACGTCCAGCAGCACGCATGGCGAGCCGGTCGTGGTCGGCAGCGGCATCGCCAACGCGGGGCGATCGACACCCGGCAGCGCGCCCAGCACCATCTTGGCGGAAGCCATCGCTGCGCCGGTGTTGCCGGCGGTCACAAAGCCGGCTGAGCGCCGCTCCTTGACCATCTTCAGGCCCAACCGCATCGTGCTGTTGCGCTTCTCGCGGACTGCCTTCGCGGCCTTGTCTTCCATCGTGATCCACTCGTCCGTATGGACAATCTCGATGGGCACACGACGGCCCAGCACGCCGAGACCGGCGCGCAGCTTCGCTTCAGGACCGATCAGGTGAACGCGAACAGGAAAGGCACGGCAGGCAAGAATGGCGCCGCGGATCTCAGGATCCGGCGCTTGGTCCGAGCCCATGGCATCCAGAGCGATGTCCGTCAGCGAGGGCACCAGCCGTGTCCTAAGCTTCCTTCGCCTCGAGCACTTCGCGGCCTTTGTATTGGCCGCATTTTGCGCAGGCACGGTGGGGCAGCTTGCGCTCGTGACAGTTCGGACACTCGGAGAGGCCGGTGGGCGTCAGCGCATCGTGCGCGCGACGCTTGGAGGTGCGCGCCTTCGAGTGGCGCCGCTTCGGATTGGGCATGGCAGATTCCTTTCGATCCGGCCATCAACAGGCTCGCGGGGTTCATCCGTCGCGGCGCCAGTCTCCAGGCCTCGTACTTCTCTAAGCTTGATCCTGCTTCTAGGACTTGATCTTGCTGCGCAGGTCTGACAGAGCACTCCAGCGCGTGTCGACCTCGGTCGATTCGCAGGAACATTCCTCTGTATTCAGGTTCCGGCCACAGCCTGGGCACAGCCCTTTGCAGTCCGCGCGACAAAGGGTCTTCTCCGGCAGGGACAACAACACCTGCTCGCGCAAGACGTCTTCCAGCACTAGACCGTCTCCGTTATAGTATCCGATCTCGGTCTCGGAGGTCGAGATGGCCCGCTCCGCACCAGTGGCATCCACGCCAATCGGCCGGTACAGCAGGTCAAAGGACGCCTCCAACGGGTGCTTCACCGGCTCCACGCACCGCGCACAGGGCATCTCAAACCTTCCGGAGAAATCGCCGCGCATCCGAATATCCGGCACCACCTGCTTGTGCCCCCGGTGCTCCTCGATCAGGTCCGCGCGCCCCTTCACATCCAGAACGCCCACCTGCTGGATGTCTGGGCCATAATCGATCGCTTCGGCAGGGAAATGCTGGTCAAACTCAACAGGATCGAGCTGAAGATCCGCAACAGTAATCAACATCGCACTACCATTCTACGTCCGATTAGCACTCTGCAACTGCATGGCGGCATTCGCGAATACTGTGCGCATTTGCCCGGGGAATACTACTCGCTCCATGAATCGGGATCAGCGGTCGAGTGGAACCTGACGCTCTAAACTCAACATCAACACCGCCATATGCCGCCTTACGCACCAATCACTGCAGGCACCGCTTCGAGCGGCAGCTTTGGCTCACTCTCGACCCCATACCGGTACGGCCCCAGGCGAGCCAGCAGCACCACTGCGCAGATCACCGCCACGCAGGAGCAACCGAGCGGCACGGAATAGGAATGGAAATGATCGTATGCCGCTCCCATCAGCAGAGTCCCCGCGGCTCCCGCGAGCATGAATGCAGCAAAGGCATAGCCGTACGCAGTTGCAAACGAGCGCAGACCGAAGTAGCGGCTCACCAGGTAAGCCATCAGCTCCACCTCCGAACCCATGCCCAGGCCCACGAGAAACGCCGCTAGCATTGCGCTGCTCCGCGCCTCGCCCGACCACAGGATCCCCAGTCCGATGGCGCATGCACCGTAAAAAAGCATCGCGATACGCGGAGCGAAGAAGCGGTCAAGAAGATAGCCGGAACCGAGCCTTCCTACTATCAGTGAGATCCCGATAACTGCGCTGGCCATCGCCGCGCGCCCGGCACTCACGCCGCGATCGGTCAGCAATGCCGGCATATGCAGCACGCCCGCATGCATGCTCGCGCTCGTCAATGTGAAAACGACGATCATCAGCCAGAAATCGGCGCTGCGACGGATATCCGCCCAGCGTAGACCCTCCTTGTTCGCAGTCGCTTCCATCGCGGGCTCCGCGTTATCCGCTTGCAGTCCGCGATCGGAAGGGTCGTTTTGCAGAAATATCGCGACCACCGGGATCGAGATCAGCAGCATCGCTCCCCCAAACACTGCATACGCCGCTCGCCAGCCAAAGTTTGTGATCAGCCGTTGTGACATGAGCGGAACGGCAAACGCGCCGATCCCGATGCCCAGACCCACCAAGCCCAATGCCAGTCCGCGTCTTCGATTGAACCAGTGGGAAATCACCACGCCATACGACAACGGGCCCGGGCCCGCGCCCAGCGTGACACCCAGAGCCGTATAAAACACATACAGCTGCCAGATGCCCTGGCCGATTCCCAATGCGGAGAGCAGCGCCAACGCAAACACGGCCGTCAAGGCCAGAATCACGCGACGCGCACCCACTCGGTCGATCAGCCTGCCCATTGCCGGCAGCAGCAGAGCCCCTATGACGTTGTGCAGAGTAAACGCGAAGGAAATCGCGGCACGGCTGGCATGGAAATCATGCACCAGCGGCTTCAAAAAAATGCCGAACGAATACACCGAGACAGGTGCGCCAAAGAGCTCCCCCGCCACGCTGACGAGGATGATCCACCACCCGTAGAAGATGCGCGGCCGATTGCTGCTCATAAGCATCCCACGCGAACCGCAAATGTCCCCGGGAATGCTCTCGGCACTCTCGCTCCGTCAACATAGCACCCGCGCCGGCAAACGGATACCGGAATAACTCGGCGATCACCGAGAAATCTTTTGGCACAATTGCATCGATGCTATGTACGTCACTCGAAGAGATCGCGAAAAAACCGGAGGCTCGTGACCTCCAGCGTGACCGGCTAAAGGAAACAACCCCGACAAAATACGATAAAGGCAGATCTGTCCGTACGGCCAGCGCCTAATGCGCCATCGCCTGCGAATCCGCCTTGCGCGGATGGTTGCTTCTCAGCAGAAACGACGCGAAGAACATGATCGCCGTAATCACCCCCAGCAGCCAGAACGTATCGATGTACGACAGCGTGGACGCCTGGCTCAGCATTCCGCGATACATCCTGCCGTAGGCCTCCGTCTGCGCCTGTGCTCCGCCTGCGTGTTGCAGTTGCCCGGCAAGCGAACGCGTCGAGCTCTGAAACATCCGGTTGCCCAGCCCGGTGTGGTTCGCCAGCATCACCTGGTGCACTTGCGCGCGGCGCGCCAGCACGGTGGTCACGGCGGAGGTGCCCGCGCTCGCACCAATATTCCGCACAAAGTTGATCAGGCCGGCCACCGCGTTGCTCTTCTCCTGCGGCAGCCCCAGATATGCCACCATCGTCGCCGGAATAAAGATGAACCCCATCGGCAGATACTGTGCGATGCGCAGCCAGGTCGCCGACGCGAAGCTCATCTGGAGATCAAGCCGATGCGTCGAATAGAACATTGCAATGGTCAGCATGGCCCATCCGAAGGCAATCAGATAGCGCGCCTGAATCCTGGCGGTCAATTGGCCGACCATCGGCAGCTCGATCAACAGCAGCACCGCAGCCATGGAAAGCACCATGCCGGCGCTCTCCGCGGTATAGCCCATCAGATTCTGCAGATACTGCGGCATCAGCACGGTCGTTGAAAACGAAGCCGCGCCCACCATCAGCATCATCACGCTCGCTGTGGCGAAGTTCACATTCCTGAACAATCGCAGATCGAGAATCGGGTCCTTGGTATGGAATTCCCAGATGACCAGCGCCACCAGACAAATGATGGAAATGATCGTAAGCGTGAGAATAAAGTTCGATCCGAACCAATCGTCCTCCTGACCCTTGTCCAGCACGATCTGCAGAAAACCCACGCCGACCGCAAGCAGTCCGAAACCGAAGTAGTCGATCCTGCTCTCATGCAATGTCGTCCGCTTCAGGAAAGGCGGATCATCCACATACCGCAGCACCAGGAAGATCGCCAGCAGGCCGACCGGCAGATTCATCAGAAAAATCCACCGCCAGCTATAGCTGTCCGTTACCCAGCCGCCGAGCGTCGGGCCGATGGCAGGAGCCACCACCGCAGTCACTCCATACACCGAGAACGCCAGCCCTCGCTTCTTCGGCGGAAACGTATCGGCCAGAATCGCCTGCGCCATCGGCTGCAATCCTCCTCCGCCAATGCCCTGGATCACGCGCGCTAGCAGCAGGATAGGAAGCGTCGGCGCCACGCCGCAGAAGAGCGAGCTCACCGTGAACAGCGAAATACAGATAAGGAAGAACCGTTTCCGCCCTATCAGCGACACCAGCCAGCCTGTGATAGGCAGCACGATCGCGTTTGAAACCAGGTAGGACGTCAGAACCCACGTGCTCTCGTCACTGCTCGCGCCCAGGTTGCCGGCGATGTGCGGCAGCGCGACATTCGCGATGCTGGTGTCCAGCACCTCCATGAACGCTGCCAGCGAAACTACAAACGCAATCAGCCACGGATTTACCCGCGGCGTCCACACGGATTCCGGATTCGCGACGCTCGCGGCTGCGCTCACTGCTGTCCCGGGGCCGTCGTCAAATCATCGTCTCCTCTAGGCGCGCCGCGCCCAGTCTGCTTCACAGACCACTTCACGGACCGTTTCAAGAAGAGTGTAGCGTCGAGACAAACCTGACGCACCGTGCCGTGACGAAAAGCCACGCTGCGGGGACATAGCGCTGTGAAAGCGGTCTATTCCTTGCGATACAGCAGATCGCGCATCGCATGGCGCCGCGCTTCGTTCAGGCCAGTATCAGCCTTGCTCTCGCTGCGCGCTGCGGTCCTATCGGCTTCGTCCTGCGCGCTGCACTCGGGGCAACGGTTGGCAAATCCGGGCTTATCGGGCTTCAGTTCAAACTCTTCTGAGCAGATCGTGCAGACTTTGATCGGAAAAGGCATAACACTTCCATGATACCCGGAGCCTAGTCACCCGCGGCCTGGACTAGGGTTGCTTCTTCGCGGCTGCCTTCGCCGGTTTGCGCTCAGCAAGTTCCTCGGCGCGAAACTTCGCAATCCGCGCTATCAGCTTCACCGGCACGGGTTCAGAGAGCAGAAAGCGCAACGTGCCCTTGCTCACCCGGTACCGGTCCAATTCGCCGGGGAATGCCGCCATCATCGCATCGCTCGCCGGATACACGGAGTAATGCTCCTTCCATCCCGCGAAGTACAACAGCACGCGGCCATTCAGTTTGAACGCAGGTATCTGGTACGAGATGCACTCCTCCGCATCCCGCACCACCTTGCCGATCGCGCTACGAACACGCTCCAGCACGATCTGCATTGCAGGAGGCTGCATCGAGATGTACTCGTCCATCGACTGCAGGTTGGGCTTGCGCTTTGCCATTCGGCTCTAGATTCAAAACCAGGCGAAGCAATTCTGTCTACCTGCAGCGATGTTGCTTAGAGCACCTTCTCCATCCGCACCACCGGCAGCCGATCGCCGCCGGGCAGATCGACCAGAATCTCCGCCACCCGCCGATATCCATGCCGCTCATACAGCGGCACTCCGCTCAACGTCGCCCCCATCTCGCAGCGGCGAAAGCCAACATCCCACGCCGCGCGCTCGCAGGCTTGGAGCAGCCGCGTTCCCAACCCGCGCCGCGACCATGCCGGATGCACGAAGAACGCGCGAATCTTGGCAGCGTCACTCGCTGGATCAAGCCGCCCAGCATCACGGGACGCATGATGATGGTCGCCGCCATAGAGCGTCTTGCGCCAGCTCCAGCCGCCGCATGCGAGGAGCGCGCCGTCCTCAGCTTCCATAACAAAATAGGTTTGATCTGCGATCAACTGAGTGTCCGGCGTAAACACAGAAGCCAGCGCTTGCTCGCGCTGGCCTTCACTGTATTCATGTTGCAGTCCGCGGACAGAGGCGGCAATCAGTGCGCGGATCGCGTCCAGGTCGGCAGCTGTCGCCGTGCGCAGAGTCGTTTCGCGCAATGCACCCATACCGTCCTTGCCGGGCGCCGCTTTCGCTTAGGACTGCGCAGTAACCTGCGCGTTCACCGGAGCCTGTTGCGCCGCAGGAGGCTTCGGCGTTGGCGCGGGCTTTTGCACACGCTGCGACTCGGACTTCTTGCCCGGCGCCAGGATGGCGTGCAGTGTGGTGCCTTCCATGCGCGGCATGAACTCCACAATGCCCGTCTCGCCCATGTCCTGGATCAGGCGGTTGATGATGGCGTAGCCCAGCTCGCGGTGCGCCATCTGGCGACCTTTGAAGCGTAGCGAGGCCTTCACCTTGTCGCCTTCATTCAGAAAACGGACGGCCTGGTTTTTCTTGGTCTGGTAGTCGTGCTCATCCACGGTGACGGAGAACTTGACCTCCTTCACCACGATCACCTTCTGCTTCTTGCGTGCAGCCCGCTCGCTCTTGTCTTTTTCGTACAGGAACTTACCGTAGTCCTGGATGCGGCATACGGGTGGCACAGCATTGGGGGAGACTTCCACCAGATCCAGTCCGCGCTCTCGCGCGATCTTCAGGGCCTCAAACGGCTGCATGATGCCGAGCTGCTCGCCCTGGTCGTCGATCACGCGAATCTCCTTCGCGCGAATACGATCGTTGGTGCGGATAAAGGATTTGGCTGAACGTTTATCGAGTGCTATGGGAATCCTCCGAAGTTTTGCGAGGGCGCACCCTCGCGGGACGAGTATAGCATTTGCCCTAAAACAGGCTCTGCCGACTGCCCTCTAGGCTCAGACAGACCGCCACATTGCCGCGGCGCCATCCTCACCCTTGTTTGGATGAGATACGGCTGCCCAGAGCATCTGGTTCGCAGGAAATACACCAGCAATTTCGATGGCAAGAAAGTTATCGCTTAAAGCCGGGGTCACCCCCCGCCGCCGATGCTGCTCCCCACCCTTCAGCGTCACCACCGGCAACCTGCCCTCGCCAGCGCGCCGGCGAAATGGCGCCTGCTTGTCTTCCATCAGCGCCCGCAGCCGCGCCATGCGCTCGCGTACCATCTCGCCCCGCACCGGCTTCTCCTGCGCCAGCGTCCAAGCCGCCGTGCCCGGCCGCGCACTGAATGGGAAAAGGTGCAGATACGTGAACGGCTGCTGTTCGATAAACCGGTAGCTCTCTTCAAAAAGCGCGTCCGTTTCGCCCGGGAAGCCGACCATCACATCCGCCCCAACCGCTGCCTCCGGCATAGCGGCCCGGATGGCCGCCAGCTTCTCCGCATAATGCCAGGGCCGGTAGCGCCGGTGCATCGCGCGCAAGGTCGCATCTGCCCCAGACTGCAGCGGCAGATGCGCATGCCGCGCCAGCCGCGGGCCGGTCGCCGCAGCGTTCTCTCGCCCATATTGCCGGTAGAGCGCCAGCAGATCCGCGCTCCAGTCCATTGGCTCCACGGAGCTGATGCGCAGCCGCGGCAGCCCGGTCCGCTCCAGGATCGCCGCGACCAGGTCCTCCAGCCGCTCCGCCGGCTCCAGATCCCGCCCCCAGCGTCCAAGGTTGATGCCCGACAGCACCAGCTCCTTGCCGCCCGCCCCCACAAAGCGCACAACCCGCTCCAGTACGGCCCCGAGGGAGACCGACCGGCTATTGCCCCGCGTTGTCGGAATAATGCAGAACGAGCAGCGATTCCCGCAGCCATCCTGCACCTTCAGGTTCGGTCGCGTATCGCCTGAGGACGTCAAGTCCTCGGCAGCCAGGTTGGCATGTGCAAAGCGATCGTCCACCAGCACCGGAACACCGCCGGCTCCTGTCAGTTCGTCCAGTGCAACGAATCCGCTCGCCCCTGTATCTGAACCAATGGCCTGCCGCTGTATCCGCGAAACCACCTGCGCCAGCAAACTCTTATGGCTGTTGCCCACCACCGCATTGACGCCGCCCAGCTTCGCAACCTCTTCGGGAGCGCGCTGCGCATAGCAGCCCGTCACTACCACACGTGCCTCGGGATTCTCCCGCTTCACCCGCCGCAGATAAGCACGCGCGGTGCGCTCCGCCTCTGCCGTTACGGCGCAGGTATTCAGCACAATGACGGTTGCATTCTGCGCCGGCACAGCGCATCTGCCCGTGCGCCCGAGCTCTGCCGCAAGCGCATCGCCGTCCGCGTGGCTGGCTCGGCAGCCGAAGTTTTCTACGTGATATCCTTCCACGTTCCCCAGTCTAGATGGAATTGCGGAGACGTCCCCCGTCAGCGTTCCACCGGGCCCTAGCTGGTATGTTGATCTAAGGAAGTTACCCATGAAACGACGCATTCTGCTGGTAGATGACGAGCTCGCGATCCTGCTGACGCTCAAGGCGGTTCTCGAACTCCACGGCTTCGATGTGGACACCGCCGCCTCCGCGCGTGAGGCGAAATCCAAGATCCGCGCCCACACTTACCACATGGTCATCAGCGACATGCGCATGGAGAACGAGCGTGCCGGCATTGAAGTGGTGCGCGCCGCTCGGGAAGCCGAGTACGACCCCGCCGTCGCCATGCTCACCGCTTTCCCCCTGCCCGGCGAAGAGTGGGAGAATGCAGGCGCCGACCAGATGCTGGTCAAGCCGATGAACACCAACGACCTGCTGCTGCAGATTGAAGCGCTCTTGGTCACCCATGAAGACAAAAAGCAGAAGGCCAAGCAGAGCGTTCAGCCCGACTACGCGGCTGCTGCCACGGACGGCAGAAAGAGCAATGGAGCGCGCCGCAAGGCGACCGCCTCCAGCTGAGCACCAGGCATCGTGTTCTGACCGCTCCTGGTGATCTCTGATTCCGTCTCACGAAAGCGTGGGATTCGCAGCCACCTGCGCGAGCCGGCACCCCACAAATCGCGTCGGCTCTCCTCCCGCGCTGGCCCAGAACTTTCCTGCGCCAGCCGGAGCCGGTGTACATTCCGCCGACTGAAACTGTTCTAGCCCACCGACTTCACCTCGGCGCCAGCAGTCTCAGCCGAAGCCGTGGGCTGTCCCATCGCTGCAACGATGGGGTCCCCTGGCGTCCCGGTGGTCGATTGCCCGGTGGACGATGGCACCCGCCGGTTCTGTTCGAAGCAGGATCGGCACAGCACCGGCCGTCCCTGCGTCGGACGGAACGGAACCGTGGTCTCTTGCCCGCATACCGAACAGTGGGTCCGGGTCTCTGCCCGGACGCTGGAACCGCCGCCTCGCTTCAACTTGCACGCCTTACAGCGCTTTGGATCGTTGTGAAATTGCTTGTCGTGAAAAAACAACTGCTCACCGGCGGTGAAGATGAAGTCCTTCCCGCAATCCACACATTTAAGTACCTTGTCCTGGAATTCCATGACCCGGTTGCATGCCGCCGTAGCACATGGCCGGCAGCTCCCGCCCTCCTCGAAAATCAAAGCAACTTGCCAGGGCCCAGCCGCCGAAGCGGCCTTACTGCAACTACGTCAACCTTGGGGGGAGGGAGAAGCTGGAGGGGGGAAGAATCATTCGAGCGCCCTTATGCTTTCCTACATGAGCCGGAGACACGCCGGGCCCGCGATTGTTAAACGAATCTGCGGGCCCGGGGGATTGTCTCTTACCTTAGTCCTGCTCTTTACGCGCCTTTTTCCGGTTACGCTTCCGCGCCAGTGCTTCCTTGACGCGCTTCCGCTCACCAGGCTTCAGGTAGAAGGAGTGACGCTTCACTTCTTTAATGATGTCCTCCTGCTGCACCTTCCGCTTAAAACGACGCAATGCATTTTCGAGCGGCTCGCCTTCCTGCACACGAACCTCTGCCAATGAACGACACCTCCAAACTTCCCAATGGGGTCAAGACCTAGAATACGGCACGCTCATCCGCACCCGTCAAGGAATTACTGCAACCCCGAGAGCCGTCGCCTGACGTCCTTTCGGGACCAAATCCGGCCTGATGGCGCAATTTAGCCCAGAAATACAGCCAAAACAGTCGGATAGCCGACGTTCCGCTCACGAATAAGTGCCAATTTAAAGACGAGACATCACCCGCGGCCACGCTCAAGTAACCATCGTCCATACTCAGCTATGAGATGACATGTTAGTAACGGAGAGCGGTTACCGGATCAACCCGGGAGGCCCGGCGGGCCGGAACCGAACACGCGACCACCGCCACCAGGGCCAGCAGCAGTGCCGCCCCTACTACCACCAGCGGGTCCCGTGAGCTCCCCTCCGCCCAGTGTGCCAGCACGCGTTGCAGGGAGAATGTCAGCACCAGCCCCGCCATCATCCCTGACCCCACGCTCAGCACGGTGGATTCGAAGACGATGCGCAGTACATGCGTCCGAGGCGCGCCCAGCGCCATACGGATGCCGAACTCGCCCGTCCGCTGCGCCACACTGTAGGACACCACGCTGTACAGTCCCACAGCCGCCAGCACCAGACCCAGCGCGGCAAACAGCCCGAAGAGCCACGCCACCAGGTGCTCCTGCTGGATCTCCGGCTGGGTGGTGATCCAGTGCTCCAGGTCCAGCACCTGCCCGTTGATCTGCTGATCGGCGTTGATCGCGTTCACCTGCGCCCCCACGGCGTGCACCAGGAGCAGTGGCGAAACGTTGGAACGCACCAGGATCTGCGTGTACATCCCCATCGATATCGTGTACGGCACGAAGACCTCTGGCTGGATTGGTTTGCGCAGCCCATCGTCAACCTTGTCCGCAACGATGCCGACGATCTGCAGCCAGCCCGTCGCATCCGGCGCGGCCAGACTGTACGGCGGCTGGTCCCGCAACTCCGGCGCTTTCAGCGAATGGCCGATCGAATCGCCTTTGGGAAAATACCGGCGCGCCATCGTCTGGTTGATCACCGCCAAGCGGGCTCCGTTGCGGTTCTCCGTCTCGTCCCAGATGCGGCCTTGCGCCAGCGGAATACGTAACGCCGGGAAGTACGAGGGACTGACCAGGTTCACCAGGACCTTCTGCTCGTCCTGAGCCGATTTTCCAAGGAACTCGACGTGGGTCGGAAATCCGTTCGCGGGCGGCGTTGCTTTGCTGGAGATGGCAGTCATCGTGACACCGGAGATCGTCGCGACCTTCTTCTGCAACTGATCGAAGTACGCGGCGCGCTCCCCCCAGGTTTTAAAAGTTCCGTCATGGATCGGGATGCCCACCGACATCACGTTGTGCGGGTCATATCCCAGCGGCGTGTGCATCGCCCGCAGAAAGCCCTGGATCGCCGCTCCCGCTCCGGCCAGCATCAGCAGGGTCAGCGCGATCTGCGCGGCAATCAGCGAATTGTTCGTAGCCCGGCCGCCCAGCCGTCCAGCGACCCTCCGGGAACCGGATTGCATCACCTGACCCACATCCGGCCGCGACAACCGCAGCGCCGGCCATAGCCCGAAGAGCACTCCGGTGAACAGCGCCACCCCGACGCTAAAGAGCAGCACCGGAAGATTTACCTGGATGGCCGCCTCATGCGGGAAGGAATACTGCGGCAGCAGCGCCACAATCAGGGCAATCGTCTTGTACGCCAGCAGCACACCCAGTAGCGCGCCCGTAAACGACAGCAGCAAGGCTTCCGTCAGCAGCTGCTGCACGATGCGTCGCGGACTCGCCCCGATCGCAGAGCGCAGCGCCAGCTCATGCTGCCGCGCGGTGCCGCGGGCCAGCAACAAAATCGACACATTCCCGCACCCGATGGCCAACAGCAGCGCAACCGCGCTGAATAACAGCGCCAATGTGCCGCCAAGCTGCTTGATGAAATCGTCGTTCAACCCAATGAGGGAGAAAGTATAGGCGCTCTTCGGAAAATGATCCGGCGTCTGCTTGGCAAACTCATGCATCAGTGGCGTCAGCGCAGCCGCTCCCGCAGCAAGGCTCACGCCCGGTTTCAGCCGCAGCTCTGCTTCGTACGAACGCAGCGGGTCCGCCGTGATCTTCAGCGGCAGGTAGACGTCAGCGTCATTCCAGGTGAAGCGTGGCGCGGCAACCCCCACGATTGTGTAGTTCTTCCTGACAAGTTGCAGCGTCTTTCCCACCACGGCCGGATCGCCGCTGAAGTGGCGTCGCCAGAACTTGTAACTCAATACCGCTACCGGCTGCGGATCATGTCCATCCACCGCATCGGAGGGCAGCAGCCCGCGTCCCAGCGCGGGTGGCACTCCCATAAACTGAAATGTATTCGAGGTCACATAGACCCCGTTCACATCTTCGGGCAGGTCGTGACCGGTGACCGTCAGGTTCCACTGGTCGGTCATGAAGGCGTCTTCGACCGCTGGAGAGTGGCGGAGTACCTGCCATTGCGTGCCTGTAAGGCCGAAGTAGCGGTTCTGTCCATCCTTTTCCGTCAGCCGCATGTGCACCATGCGGTCCGGCGCCTGGTATGGATACGGGTCCATCAGCACCGCATACACCACACTGAACACAGCCACCGTGGCGCCAATCCCCAGCGCGAGCGAGACAACAGCGGCGGCAGCGAAGCCAGGAGCGTGGACGAATTGGCGCAAAGAATAACGAAGGTCCTGAAGCAGCGTGTGCATGATCGCTCCGGTCCGAAAGAGTTGAACGGTGGAACAGACGGCAGGCCCACCTTGCACAACGCACGCCGATTGCCAACTCGTCATCCGGCTAAGTCGCTGATTTCCAAGCCGCCCCTCAGTGAAGGCATCGCCGCCGTGTCCAGTTTCGCGACGCGGAGTGTTCGCAAACAATGCAGTTTCGCGGGCGAGGCTGTTCAGGGTGGCCTAAAGCACACCGCTGCAATCTGAACGCTTGAGCCGCATATGGATGGTTCGCCTGCGTCGCAACCCACTTCATTTCAGTCGGATTCGCAGAGGCGCGTACCCGTGATACTGTCTCGTTGCCGTTCTCAACCAGGCAAAGATCGTGGCGGTGAAAAATAGAGCCATAAGACGGAACCATCCGCGTCTGCGTCAAAGATAGAGACGGTAAGCTTACGTATTGCAGTGGCGATGCTACAGAGCGGACCGTTTTCCGACGCCGTCGTCAGGGCTGCAAGTGGTCGGAGATTGGCAAAATCGAATTTGTTGCACGCGAGATATGAGACCACCATCAGCAAAAATGGACAGCGCCGCGAATTCGCTTTCAGTCCTCAATGGGATCCGGTAAAGCTCGATTGATTTCCAAGGTTCCCATCTCTGCTTCGCCGACGCGGTTCTCGCGGCCGATAGAACGCAGCCGCTGGGCAGTTGGCCTTCCCGTGCAGCCGCCCGCACTCCGGACGATGCTCGTCATGCTGCTGCTGCTCGCAACGGGCCCGTCCTTTTTTGAATCGGGCGCAATTGCACAGCAGCAGACTCCCCTCCAGGTGGTGACCGCGATGGTGCAGAACGAAAAGCACGCCCGGCAGCATCCCACCTTCTTCCGCTACACCTCCGTCGAGCGCTCCACCCGTACCGGTGGCCATCTCTGGACCGAAAACGTCGTCGAGACTCCGGACGGTCTGCTGCGCCGGCTGATTGCCGAAGACGGCAAGCCGCTCTCTGCTGATCGCGCTACTGCAGAGAATCGCCGCATCTCCGCGTTGGTTGCGGATCCCTCTGCGCTGCGAGCCGCCAATGCCGACCGTCGTGCCGACGAAGAGCGCTTAGGTAAGCTGCTGGATGTCCTGCCCAAGAGCTTTCTGTTCAGCGCGGACGGCATGCAGGGTGACTGCGTGCGCATCGCATTTCGCCCCAATCCTGACTTCTCCCCGTCCACTTACGCGGACCGGATCGTCCACGGCCTCGCCGGCACGATCCTCATCCGCATGCCGGCCGAGCGCCTCTGCGGCATCGAAGGCCATCTGGTCGACCGCGTCAGCTTCGGCTTCGGACTGCTCGGTCACATTGACCCCAGCAGCCACTTCCGCGTCGAACGCGTGCCCGTGACGGCGACAGATTGGAAGAGCGCGCATATCGATGTGCACGTGGACGGGAAGGTACTGCTGCTCAAGAGCATCTCGCGCGATCAGAACGCGACCCACTCCGGCGCAGCGCCGATTCCCCCGAATCTGTCGCTGGCCCAGGCCGCGGCCCTTACCCAGCCGACCAGCCCATCCCGATCGGGTCAATGATTCGAGAGCGGTCATTCATGAAGCC
>JBJMGC010000258.1:0-8676 GCA_045808105.1 Acidobacteriaceae bacterium
GTCACCGAAGCCGACCGCTTCGCAGCCGCTGCGCCACAGCACGACGACATGACCCTGCTGCTGATGAAGCTCGACCGCGCGTCCGGTCTCGCCTGAGCGCAAGCCGTTGTTGAGCCCAGCCGAGCACGCTCGCCTCTCGTAAATCCTAAGACGTACACCGTTCTGTGAAAACGTCTATCCTTGGGCGCGATGGGGTTCAGGCTGCGGGCTGCTGTACTTGGGCTGTGAGCACTTATGAGCCCCATAGCCCCTACCGGTCACCACCTGTGAGCCCTCCCAAAGCTCCCAACCTCCAGCAGCTCCGCCGGTACGCGATCGCCCGCAGCCTGTTCAAGCCGACCAGCCTGCTGCGGGCCATTGCGCGCCTGGGCTTTGTCCAGGCCGACCCGATGCGGTCGCCCGCTCGCGCCCAGGACCTGATCCTCATGCAGCGCGTTAAAGGCTATCGCGCCGGCGAGCTGGAGCGCCGCTATCCGCGCCTGGCGATCGAAGAAGCCTTCTTCATCAACTACGGTTTTCTTCCTCGCGAGACCCTGGCCCTGCTGCATCCGCGCGGGACGCCGCGGGCGTTGGACGCCTGGGATGCCACCATGCAGGCGCGCGCCGATGAGGTGCTGGCCTTTGTGGGCCAGCATGGTCGCACCCGCGCCAACGACGTGCAGGCGCATTTCGACCACGGGCGCATCAAGCGTTGGGGCGGCAACCTGAGCGTCAGCGCGCATCTGCTGGAGGGCCTGCACTATCGCGGGCTGCTGCGCGTGGTGCGGCGCGAGGGCGGCACCCGCGTCTATCAGACGATCGATCACCCGCCGCAGGACGACAGTCCCGAGGCAAGGCTCACGCGGGCCGGCCACTTACTCGACATGGTGGTGCAGCTCTACGCTCCGTTACCTGCGGCCAGCCTGAGCTATCTGTGCGGACTAGTGCGCTATGGCGTACCGCACGTGGCCGCCGAGGTGCGGCAGCTCCAGGAGCACGCCAAGTCACGCTATGCCCATGCCCAGGTCGAAGGGCGGATGTGGTTCTGGCCGCAGGGCGAGAACCCCGTGGCTGCCCGGCACCGGGTCGACGACAGGCTGCACTTTCTCGCGCCCTTTGATCCCGTGGTCTGGGACCGGCGGCGCTTCCAGTTGTTCTGGGGCTGGGAATACAAGCTGGAGGCCTATGCGCCGGCCCACAAGCGCCGCATGGGCCATTACGCGATGCCCATACTATGGGGCGAGCAAATACTAGGCTGGGCCAATCTGAAGGTGGTCGATGGCCGGCTGCAGCACGAACTGGGCTTCGCCGACTCGCGGCCGCGGGGCCGCGCATTTCAGCTGGCACTGGACGAGGCACTGCAGGAGATGCAGAGCTTTCTGGGACTCTAGCACTCCCATAGGACATGAAAGGGGCCGGCGGCGATTCGTTTCCATGGTCACCACAAACATCGAATCGCAAAATCAGTTCTTCTCGTTCTCCCAGAGCATGAATGCTCCCTTGAACGCGTTGTCGTTTGATCCAAGAAACACTTTGGGCGGCAGCATTCTGATGAGCTTCGCATTGCCGCCGCCGAGGACCACGTATTCTGCCTCCATGGCACTCGACATCAGCTCGATCACCTTCATGACATTCTTCTCCCAGGCCTTGCGGCCGTATCGTCTCAGGCCAGCCTTGCCGAGGTAGTCCTCGTAGGACTTCCGCTTCCTCCAGGGCAGATGCGCCAACTCCATCGCCTGCACGGAACCATCCACGACCATCGCAGAGCCGAGGCCGGTGCCCAGCCCGAGATAGAGCATGCGGCCTCCTTTGTAACTGCCCATGGCCTGCATCGCGGCATCGTTGAGGAACTTCAGCGGCTTGTTGCCGAATGCTTTCTTGAAGTCGAAATGCACCCATCCCAGGCCAAGATTGTGCGGCTCCAGCAATGGCTTGTCATGAATCACCGGTCCGGGAAAGCCGACGGAGACGTGGTCATATTTCCAGCCTTTGGTGTGTTCCTTGATCGCCTTCATCATGACCTGAGGAGTCATCTTCGGGCCGGATGGGACCTTGATGATCTCGTCTTGTTGCTGCGTGCGGAATTTCAGGTTGGTGCCGCCGATGTCGACGCCCAATATATTCATGCCTTCTCCTTCTCATCCGAACCAAAGCGCCCTCCATATATACATGGACCGGGTGCGGGCTCGCGAGAACGTTTCTGCCAAGGAATGCTTCAGGGTTGAATCTCGTTGACTCCCGGCGACACTCCCCAACGATCCTCTGGCATGGCCCGCGCGGCGGGCTGCAGTAATATCGTGATTTCCGCAACGCGTGCCGATGCAAGTCATCGCGCCGCGATTGCCGCGCCAAAATGGGGGCCTGGTTTGCTCATTCGGAATTTGCTCATTCGGAAGAATTTTGTTTTTCTCCTGACTGTTCTGGCCAGCACAACGGCGATGACGCACGCGCAGGAGCCGCGCGAGCACTGGTCCGCGATCTGGATTTCGCATCCTACAGCCCCGCTGCGCGAGCCGATCGTGCTCCACTTTCGCAAGTCCATCGACCTGTCGGCTGTGCCGCAGCACTACTTTGTCCATGTCAGCGGAGACCGCAGATTTCTTTTTTACGTCAACGGGCAGCGTATTGGCGCCGGTCCCGCGGCGAGCGACCTGCCGCACTGGCGCTATGAGACGTTTGACCTGGCACCGACGCTGCATGCCGGCACCAATCTGCTGACCGCGACGGTATGGAATTTCGGTATCTATTCAGCGGTATCTCAGATGTCCGACCGCACCGCCTTCTTGGTTCAGGGCGATACCGCACAGGAAACTGCAGCGGATACGAATGGAAGCTGGTCCGTAGCGGAAGAGCCGGGGATTACGGTGGTGCCGCGCGCCAATGACGGCCGGGGCGACTACATGGCGGCCAGTCCCGGCGAGATGCTCGATGCGGCCAAGTATGGCTGGACTTGGCAGCAACCGGGTGATGCGTCGCTGCACTGGGTGCCGGCCCGCACGGCGATGCGCGAGGACGACGGCGCCGCTGCAGGGCAGGCCGCGTCGGAACGAGACGTCGCGAATATTCCGTGGCGGCTGATGCCGGACCAGTTGCCACAGACGACCTACAACGACGAGAGTCCCGGAGCCATTGTCCGGGCGGGACTGGCGGATGCGGCAGCTTCGGGATTCCCGAAAAGCGCGCTCACCATTCCACCACGCACAACCACGCAGGTGCTGCTCGATCGCAAGACGCTGACCACTGCCTTTCCTGAGTTGACGTTCAGCGAGGGTCGCGGCTCGCGCATTGTCCTCACTTACGCCGAGGCACTCTACGATGCACAACTGAAGAAGGGCAATCGCAACGACATCGCAGGCCGGCACGCAATCGGCTTTCACGATGTTGTGCTGCCCGAGGGCGGCAAGCAACATACGTTCGAACCGCTGTGGTGGCGCACCTGGCGCTATATGCAGATCGACATCCAAACCGGAGATGAGCCGTTGAGGTTGGAGCATCTCAGCGCGCACGAGAGCACATATCCCTTTTCGCAGCGCGCGCTCTTCGACTCAGGCAACGCCGACCTCGAGCGCATTTGGCAGATCGGGTGGCGGACGGCGCGCCTCGACGCGCACGAGACCTATATGGATACGCCGTACTACGAGCAGTTGCAGTACATCGGCGATACACGTATCCAGGCGCTCATCTCCTATGCGGTGGCGGGCGATGACAGGCTAGCTCGACAGGCGATTGCGGCGTTTGCCAACTCGCATATCCCGGAAGGGCTGACGCAGAGCCGCTATCCCAGCGGCCTGGAGCAAATCATTCCGCCCTTCTCGCTGTACTGGATCGGCATGCTGGATGATTTGTACTGGTACCGTCCGGACGCGCAGATCGTTACGGAAAATCTGCAGGGAACGCGCGATGTGCTGGCGTGGTTTTTTGGCTATCTGCAACCCGATGGGTTGCTGCGCGAGCCGCCGTATTGGAATTTTGTGGACTGGGTGCCGGAGACGGAAAAGACTCCGACTTTCGATGCGCACGGTGAGTCGTGCGTGCTTTCGCTGGAGCTGGCAGGCTCGCTCGGCGAAGCGTCCGAGCTTGAACGCGCACTCGGTGATCCCACCGTTGCGTCATCGTATGACGCGCGGTTGAAGCACATGCGTGAAGGAATTTATCAACACTGCTGGTCCCCAGAACGAAAGCTGCTGGCCGACACTCCGGACCGCACTATTTTCAGTGAGCACGCAAATATTCTGGGTGTTCTGTACGACGTGATTCCGAAGAGCGACCAGCAGGGCGTGATGCGCCGCATGGTGAATGATCGGGAGCACCTGATGCCCGCAAGCTACTACTTCCGCTTCTACCTGGCACGCGCGCTGGAACATGCCGGGCTCGGCAATCTCTATCTCGCCTCACTCGGGCCTTGGCGTGAGCTCCTGCCCATGGGATTCAGCACCTGGCCGGAGATGCCCGGCGATTCGCGCTCCGACTCTCACGCGTGGAGCGCGCATCCGACTTACGATTTGCTCACGATTGTCGGTGGTATTCATCCAGGTAGTCCCGGCTTTCGCACGGTCAGGATCGCGCCGGAGCTTGGCGATCTGAAAAGGCTGACCGTTCGCTATCCGCACCCGCTAGGCGACATTACGGCACAGTACGAGGTGACCGCGCGTGGCCTGCATGCTGAAATCGCTCTGCCGGCAGGGCTTCACGGCAGCTTCGAATGGCGAGGGCAATCGCATCCGCTAAACAGCGGAAAGGCGACTTTTGAGCTTCCATAGAGCAGCGTTTGAGGCAGCCTATGCGCCGGGCAATCCGGCGACGAGTGCAACCAATGCTGCGCCGCCGAAGAGGCAGAGCATCTGCAATGCAATGGCTACCCGGCCGTGCTGGTGACGGAGTTCCGGCAGCAGATTCACGCAGGCGATGTAGAGGAAGCTCGCAGCACTGATCGGGAGCAGCCAATAGACAGCCGTTCCGCCGCTGGCGCCAAAGGCGGCGACGACCGCGACGCCGAGAAGCGCACCGAGCGACGGCAGCACCGCCATGCGCAGGGCGCTTGTCGCCGAGTAGCCTGCGTGCAGCAGCACGGCAAAGTCGCCGACGCGGTGCGGAACCTCGTGCAGGCTGATGGCCAGCGCAGTGATCCATCCGACCCGCGAGCCGGCGGCGAAAGCTGCAGCTACCGAAACACCGTCAAGAAAACTATGCAGACTGCTGGCAACAATGAGGTTCGCGGGACGGAGCGAATGATGGGCATGCCCGTGATCATGGACATGCACGATCGGCGCATCTATATCGCCAGCGTGCACGATCGCGGCAACGATCTGCTCCACGCAGAAGAGACCCAATATACCCGCAGATAGCAGATACCAGACGCGCGGCGTATTGCCGAGAGCAGCTATGGCTTCCGGCAGCAGATGAAGCAGCGCGGTGGCGAGCAGCAGCCCGGTCGCTACGCTGACGAGATAGGGAAGGAATGCGCTCAGCGCATACTCGCGCCGTCGCAACAGCCATGCTGCCAACATTGCCACCGCCTCCAGGGCAAAGACAGCCAGCAATGCGTGGGCGAGGATGACGATGTGCATGGAGGGACGAGCCTTGTCTTCGAATGCTGTGGCCGCTACTCGTTAATGATAACAAACAATCGTTATCTGATGGCTCGGCCGCGCCCCTTCACCGGCGCCACATCTGCACAGCGCGCGCAGTTGCCATAGAGCAGCAGCTCATGTCCGGCAACACGGAATCCCTTCGGAGGCCGCGGAAGCACGGTGCCCGCACAGTCGCCGAGCTCGTACATCCGTCCGCATTTTCGGCAGTGAAAGTGATGATGGTGCGCCTTGCCCGCCACCTCGTAACGAGTTGCCTGGCCGGGCAGTGACACGGGATCCAGCCAGCCTTCCGCGAGCAGCGACTTGATATTGCGATAGACGGTCGCGATGCCTAGCGTCTCAAAATGGTGCTGCGCCGCAATGAGCGCCTCTTCCGGGGAAAGCGGTCGGTTCGCTTCGATAAAGGCGTCGCGAATGGCTTGTTTCTGGCGTGTGTTGCGTGGAATCGGTTGTGGCATGACGGCTGTTGATAGCGATTTGTCAGTTACATCTCCAGTGTACGAGATTCCGCTCTGGCTATTTGTTGTACAAAGAAAGCGCCATGCGAATGCTTGCCGCCTGCTTATTTTTCGTCTGCTGCTCCGGAGTCGCGCAGACGCAGCCGGCGAATCCGGCTGGATCATTCTCTGATGCCGCCAGACGCGCACAACTGTTGCACCGCGGCGTCAATGCGAGCATGTGGTTCGCGCAAGCAATTGACTACTCGCCCGCGCGGCTGCGCAGCTACACGACCGGCGATGACATTGCGCTGATGCGCGCGATGGGCTTCGATCATGTGCGGCTCAGCATCGACGGCGACGAGCTTCTTCGCGGCGCCTCGCCCAGCAGCCGCAATGGCGCGTTTGTCGGCGAACTCGACACGGCCGTGAACACGATGCTCAAGGATGGCTTGCGCGTCATCGTCGATGTGCACCCTTCCGATGAATTCAAGCACCAGCTTCGTACGGACGATGCCGCCGTCACTCGATTCTGCGCGCTGTGGAGCGCGCTCGCCAGCCATTATGCGCAGACGGATCCTGACCGCGTTCTCTTCGAGGTGCTGAACGAACCTGAATTCGACAATGCGCAGCAATGGGCCGCCGTCCAGACGCGAGCCATCGCTGCGATCCGCCAGGCGGCGCCGCATCACACCATCATTGCGACCGCCCAGCACTACTCCGGCCTCACCGATCTGCTCACACTGGAACCTGTCGACGATCCGAATGTGATCTACACCTTCCACGACTACGAGCCCTTCGCTTTTACGCATCAGGGCGCGACCTGGACGATGACGGAGGTGCGGCCTCTGCGGGGTGTGCCGTATCCGTCGTCACCGGAAAACATTGCGACCGCCATATCGCAGGAGCCGCAGTTGAGCAGCCAGCATTGGGTCAACAGCTATGGCCTGGATCGCTGGGATGCCGCACGTATCCGCTCCGAGCTCAGCTTCGCCGGCAGGTGGGCGGCGCTGCACCATGTGCCGGTCTATTGTGGTGAGTTCGGTGTGTATCAGGCGTATGCCGATCCGGCAATGCGCGCGGCGTGGCTGCGCGACACGCGCACGGCCCTTGAGGAACAAGGTATCGGCTGGGCGGTGTGGGATTATCAAGGCAGCTTCGCCGTAGTGATGAAGACGAACAACAAGGCCTCGCCAATTCCCGCAATCGCCGATGCGCTCGGCCTGTATCCGCAGTAATCGCGGCACCCTCAGCGTGCTCCGCTGAATCCAACAACAGATTGCATCGCCGGAAACGTACAAGTTGATGCACAGCTAAGGAGAGCTACACCTATGACGCCTACGCCCGAATCGATTGAGAGCCTGAAGCATGCCCCCGGAGTCGCGGGCATGGTCGAGCACATCCTTCATCGCTGGAGCCCGCGTGCCTACTCCGACCGCGATGTCCCAGCCGAGGACTTGAAGAAGGGCTTCGAGGCTGCGCGCTGGGCCGCGTCTTCCTATAACGAGCAACCCTGGCGCTTCCTGGTCGGACGCCGCGGCGACGCAACGTATCAGAAGATCCTCGATTCGCTCGTGCCGTTCAATCAGGACTGGGCCAAGGCTGCTCCTGTGCTCATCCTCTCGGTAGCGCGCAAGCACTTCGCGCACAACGGCCAGGTCAACCGCCACTCCTGGCATGACACCGGTGCGGCGATGGCGAACTTCGGCGTACAGATCACAGCACTTGGGCTGCACTCGCACTCAATGGCCGGCTTTGATCATGAGAAGGCGAAGGCTGCATTCCACATTCCGGATGACTTCGAGACGATCGCTGTGACCGCAGTTGGGTATCTTGGCGATCCTGAAAGCTTGCCGGAAGGACCGCGCAAGTCGGAACTCGCGCCGCGCCAACGGAAAGACCTGAAGGAGTTCGTCTTCTCCGAGTGGGAGAAGCCCGCCTTCTAAGTGAACGACCTCAAGGTGCCGGCTGCACCTCTTGCAACGAAGCGACAGCCTGCCTCGCCGCACTTATGGTGGCGTCGATGACGTCGGCCGTGTGGGCTGCGCCGAGAAAGCTTGCCTCGAACTGCGAGGGCGGCAGCCAAACGCCCGCATCCAGCATGGCGCGGTGAAATGCGCCGAAGCGCGTCGTGTCTGAACTCACCGCGGTGGTGAAATCAATGACGCGCTCGTTGGTGAAGAACCAGGTCCACATCGCGCCGACGCGATTGGTCGTCACCGGGACGCCTGCTTCGGAAAGCGCGTTGGCGACGCCTTCAGCGACGAGACGACTCGCCTGGTCTATGTTGCTGTACACCGCTTCGCCATTCCGCGTCAGATATTCGAGCGTGGCAACGCCCGCCGCCATCGCCAGCGGATTGCCGCTGAGTGTACCGGCCTGGTAGACAGGGCCGAGAGGCGCCAGCAAATTCATGATCTCGGCCCGGCCGCCGAAGGCTCCGCAAGGCAGACCGCCGCCGATGATCTTGCCCAGGCAGGTCAGGTCCGGCATGATGTTGTAGAGGTGCTGCGCGCCGCCATGGGCCACGCGGAAGCCGGTCATCACTTCGTCGAAGATCAGGACGGCGCCCTGGCGTTCGGTCAGCTCGCGCAGCGCTTCGAGATAGCCTGGCTCCGGCGCCACGCATCCCATATTGCCGGCGACAGGTTCGAGAATGATGGCCGCGA
>JBJMGC010000259.1:0-4328 GCA_045808105.1 Acidobacteriaceae bacterium
ATCACACCACTCCTTCCGGGGTCAGCGCCAGCAGTCGCGGCAATTTCGCACGCAAGAGCTGTCGTCCTCGGTGCAGCCGGGCTTTCACCGTGCCCTCCGGCAGCCCCAGGCTCTGGGCAGCGGCAGGCACATCCATTTCATGGAAGTAGAACAGCAGCATGGCCTCGCGGTACTTGGGCGGAAGCGCCAGCACTGCCTTCCTCACCGTGAGATCGCGGTCCCGCAGCTCGTGCACCTGGGCCATCGAAACCGGGTCTGTCGGTTCAGGAGCTTCGTCCAGGGCTACCGTCCGCTGCGGAATGCGGCGAAGCTCACTGCGATAGAGATTCGTCGCCAGCGCAAACAGCCAAGTAGAAAACGCCGCATCGCCGCGAAAGCCGCCAAGCCCGCGATAAGCGCGCAGAAAGGCCTCCTGCGCCATCTCCTCGGCACGTCCTCGATCGCCGCAGAAGCGGTACGCCAGGTTGATCAACGGGGTCTGCCATCGGCGCACGATCGCGGCAAAGGCCTCAACATTGCCAGCCTGCACCCGCGCCACATCGGCGCGATCCGCGGCTGCTTTGCTGAGCTCTGCTTCCATGCGAATGAGACCCTTCGGAACTGTACGACCAATCAATCCGAGCTGCGGTTGCATTTTCTTTTTCCGCGGTTCCCGCAAAAAAACGCAACCGGCCCTTCAGTCCCTCGGTCATACCGGTTGCAAATAGTCACTGTCCAGTCAGGAGATCGTCATGGATTACGCCCGCCCGGAAGTCATGGTCTTTGTCTTTCTCGCCGTCGCCGCGATTGCGCTTTACTCGTATCTCTCCATCAACTCGTACGTCAATGGGCGCCGCAAAGAGCGTGAGGCCTACTACAAGAACGAGACGGTCCGTCGCTTGACAGAGAGTGCCGGCGCCGGCGCCGATGCGGCTATCGCGCTGCTGCGTGAAGAAGACCGTCTGCAAACGCGCCGCCGTCTGGAAGGCACCAAGCTCGGCGGATTGATCACCACAGCGGTGGGAATTGGCCTCATGATCTTCCTCGGGATCGCCAATGATGATAACCACCTGATCGGCGTCGCTATCGGCGTTGTGCCGCTCATGGTCGGCCTCGCTCTGCTTATTTATGCCTACCGCCTCGCGCCGAGGCCGCAGGAATAGAACTGTGTCACGCAAACTGTAGTAGGCGCAATCGATGCAAAGAGCGCTGTCGTCCGTTACCATAAGCGGACGATGGCAATCGCCCCCGAATTCCGTCCCATCATCCTGGCCGGAGGAAGCGGTACACGCTTCTGGCCACGCAGCCGCAAGGCCCGTGCCAAGCAGGTGCTCGCACTCGATGGCGAGCGCACAATGATCCAGCGCACGCTCGACCGGCTGCTTCCGCTCGCGCCCGCGCGGAGTGCGTGGGTCATCACGAACGATCTGCTTTCCTCCGCGATCTGCATTCAACTGGACGAGGTACCCGCCGACCAGGTGCTTTGCGAGCCTGCGGCGCGCAATACGGCGCCAGCCGCCGGGCTGGCTGCATTCCTGCTCGAGAAGACCTCGCCGGATGCGGTGCTCGGCATCTTTCCCGCGGACCACGTCATCGGTGATGAGGCCCAGTTTCTGGCAACGCTGCGTCGCGGCATCGCGCTGGCGGCTGCGGGCGAAAACATCGTTGTGCTCGGTGTGCTTCCTACGCGCGCTGAGACTGGTTATGGCTATATCGAAACCGGCGAGTCCGTCGAACCCGGCGTACAGCACGTCCGCCGCTTTACGGAGAAACCGAACCAGGAAAAGGCCGAAGAATTTGTAGGAGCCGGCAATTACTGCTGGAACAGCGGAATCTTTCTGTGGACCGCGCGCACTCTGGCCAACGCCATGCGCGAGCATCTGCCAGAGACATCGCCATTGCTTGAGAAGATTGCCGCCGCGCATGGGACCCCTGAGTTCGCCGAGGTGTTTGCCGAACTCTACCCGAAGTGCGAAAACATCTCGGTTGATTACGCGGTGCTCGAACCGCGTTCTGCGAAGGGCGAACATCGCTCCAAGCTCTTCTGCCTGCCCGCCAATTTCGGATGGAACGATCTCGGCTCCTGGGCAGCACTCTACGAGCACCAGCTCGCACAGCAGCCCAACGCGCCGGCGGCCAACATCGTTGAGACCGCGGATGCTCTCACCATCGACGCGCATGGCAACTACGTTTACAGTCCGGAAAAATTCATCGCGCTGGTCGGCGTCAGGGACCTGGTCGTGGTCGATACCGGTGACGCTCTACTCATCACCTCGCGCAGCCACTCGCAGGATGTCGGCAAAGTGGTGAAGCAGTTGGTGGCCCAGGGCAAGACCGAGCTCGTCTGAGATGTTTCACAATGTCCGTTGTTCACCCCATCGCGTGATATCGTTCCTTTCGTAAAATCGATCGAAGCATGACAATCTCACCTATCAAGTTTGGTACGGACGGATGGCGCGGCGTCATTGCCGATGACTTTACCTTCGCTAACGTCCGCGTCGCGGCGGCAGCTATTGCCAATTATGTTCTGGCTCACGAGGATGCCAATAAAGGTATCTGTATTGGTTACGATACCCGCTTTGGCTCTCCCGTCTTTGCCCGTGCAGTCGCCCAGGTAGTCGCTTCCTCCGGCATTCCGGTGCGTCTCGCTGCCGCAGTCACGCCGACACCGGCCCTCTCCTACGCTGTCCGCCAGTCGCAAGCAGCAGGCGGCATCATGATTACTTCCAGCCACAACCCCTACCAGTGGAACGGTGTGAAGTACAAGGCGGGGTACGGCGGCTCCGGGTCGCCGTCGATCATGGCGAAGATCGAGAGCTATCTTGGCCAGCCGCTTCGCGAGGCCGCACGCTCCGCCACCATCATCGAGGAAGATTTCACTGCTCCGTACGTCGCGGCCATTTCAACTTTCGCCGATCTCGATGCGATTGCACACTCAGGACAGCGCTTCGCCATTGACGCAATGTATGGAGCCGGTGCCGGAGTGCTGGCCAGCATCTTCCGTCCGCTCGGCATAGATTTCGTCGAAATTCGTGCCAACCATGATCCACTGTTTCCCGGCATCAATCCGGAGCCAATCGAGCCGCACGTTCGCGCGCTGCAGGACACGGTTGTCGCCGAGAGATGCCAGGCTGGACTCGTGACCGACGGCGACGCCGACCGGCTGGGAGCAGTCGACGAGCATGGCCGGTTCGTCGATCCGCACAAGATCTTCTCCATCCTGCTGCGCTGGCTGCTCGAGCGCAAAGGCTGGAAAGGTGGCGTGACCCGCGCCTTCAACACCACCAAGATGCTCGACCGCATCGCTGCCAAGCACAATCAGCCGCTGTACGAGCACGGCATCGGATTCAAATACGTCTGCGATCTCATGCTCGAACACGACATTCTCATCGGCGGCGAGGAGTCTGGCGGGATCGGCATCAAGCGCCATCTGCCGGAGCGCGATGGCCTGCTGAATTGCCTGCTGCTTGCGAACGTGATGGCGGATGAGAAGAAGACCCTCGGTCAGCTTGTCGCAGACCTGCAGCAGGAGTACGGGGAGCACCATTACGGTCGCATTGATCTTCACATACCCGACGAGATCAAGAATGCGGCGATTGCCTGCGCACGAACCATCCAGCCCGGCGCGACCGATTTCGCGGGCATGCCGGTTCTTCGAGTGGAGACTCTGGACGGAATTAAGTTCTTCCTCGACAACCCCGAAGCGCTATCCAAGCCAAATGCAGCCGAGACCTGGCTGCTGCTGCGCGCCTCCGGCACCGAGCCGCTGATGCGCATTTACTCCGAATCAACGTCGAGGGAATCCGTGGACAAGCTGCTCGAATCGGCGCGCGCATTTGCGCTGGCGAGCAAGTGAGACGCTTCAGCCGCCAAGATTGAAGACGACGTTCACCGTCGTCTCTACTTCAACCGGCTCGCCATTCAAAAAGTAGGGGCGATAGCGCCAGGTCCGCACCGCCTCCTCTGCCGCGGACGTCAGCAACGGCGGTCCGCTCACGACGCGCAGGTTCTCAATGATGCCGCTCTTGGAAATCGTCGCGCTCAGCACTACGGTGCCCTGCACACGCGCTACACGGGCAATCGCCGGATACCGCGGCTCGACACCGCTTACCTTTCGGCCTTCCATCACTCCAGAGGAGATGACAGGTTTCCTCACCGGAGCCACCCGCACCTGCGTTGGCGCGGCAGCGCCAATGGAGGCAGGAAAACCCGTCAGCGAGTTACCACTCTCCCGTGCAAGCGGAGCAAGGCCTAAGTTTGTCGGCCCCGGCGCATCGTTGACCACGATGCGATTAGGAATGATGCGAGGTGGCGTGAACGGATTCGCGAGCACCGCCGCATCCGCGGCG
>JBJMGC010000260.1:0-10411 GCA_045808105.1 Acidobacteriaceae bacterium
ACAATGAGGAGCATCCCCTTGTGGCGGGCGAGTAGCTCAATTGGATAGAGCACCGGCCTTCTAAGCCGGGGGTTACAGGTTCGATCCCTGTCTCGCCTACCAATATCATTCATCAGTTCCTTCCACCATTCATCATGTCCCCGCATTAACGGTGGGTGAATCTATAGGGACATCTCCACCTGGATCTACCAATCAGCCGCCCCGGAATCACACTCTTGCCAGATCTTGGACCTGGTGAAAAAGGGAGCCACCCCGACTTGCGCGTGCTCACCGCCGGGCATCCTACTTGTGGCTGTTTTCGGTCGCAGATGCGGTGAATCAGCTAAGGAGAAATCATGTCAGACGCAAAGAAGTGTGGGAATCCTGCCTGCAGCTGTGTGCCACCCGAAAATTCGAAATTCTGCAGCGCACACTGCGAAGGCCTCAAAGGCCAGACCGAAGTGATGTGCGCTTGCGGGCATCCTAACTGCCAGGGCAATGCGATGCGGACCTAGCCTGTAAGGGGCGCGACCGACGAGCAGATCTCTACGGATCCGAGCACCGGCTTATCTGATTGTGCCTTCATGCCGTCTCATTTGCGTTTCTCGGACGTTGGATCTGCCTCGATGAAAATACGTTCCATCGTCGGCTCCTGTTGCCGTATTCGATCCTTGATCCGGAGAATTGCGGATTCGAGTTGTTGAAGATCGAGCGGCTGCCGGAATTTGACTTTGGTCGTGAGCAGAGCCTGTTGCGGACCCAATTGCATCGTGAGCAGCTCTCCAATCCGCTCGACGGCGGGATCTGCAGTGATGATTTGCCACACGCGGCTTATCTTTGCGCGGTTGGTTCTCTCTCCGACGAGCAGAGCACCGGTTTCGCGCCCCAGCACGACTGCCTCCGATGCAAGCAGAAGGCCGATGAGGATGGATGCTGCGGGATCCAAATAAGGATTGTGAAACGTCTCGCCGAGAAAGATCCCGAAGAATGCCAGGATGGTACCGATCAGGCCAACCGAATCTTCCAGAAAGACGGTAAAGATCGTCGGGTCTTTGCTGCCGACGATTTCGTCGAAGACGCTCTCATGGGGATCCTTCTGTCGTCTGAGTTCATGGTAAGAAACCTGCGCGGAGAAGAGCTCAAAGAGAAAGGCAACGGCCAGCACACCATAGTTCCATGCAGGATTTTCAGGCAAAGCCGGATGCCGCAGGCGGGAGATTCCCCGATAGACAGTCAGACCGCCGCCCAGTGCGAAGATATAGACCGCTACCAGCAATGAGTAGAAGTAAAGGGCTTTTCCATGTCCGTAGGGATGTAAGGAATCGGGAGGACGGCCACTGCGCTTCATGCCCCAAAGCAGCAGCAGCTCATTGCCGGTGTCGGCAGTAGAGTGAACCGCTTCCGCCATCATGGCGGAACTGCGGGTCAGAGCCGCCGCCACGAATTTGCATCCAGCGATGGCGACGTTCGCCACGATGGCTACGTAAATCACCTTTTTGGATCCGCGGGAACGCATGGTGGCCGGAAAGGAAATTATCTTCAGCGTTGGATGCGTGTGACGTCACAAGCCGTTTTAGAAAATCCATTCGAACGGCCCCGATTCGCTCTCGATTCTAAGTACGCCGGAAGTGCTTGTCTTCTCTCCCGCGAAGCAAGGTCATTGAGGCATAGGCGCCTACCCACGAGCCGGCGGCTGCGAAACCTACATAGAGCCAGTTGTGCGTGTAGCTGATGACAGCAAAGGCGGACAACAAGTACCAGGCGCTGCTCCAACTGGCTGCTGCGACGCGTCTCCGCGAACTGACCGCCGCGTTGAACAAGACATATACGGCATCAGTGAATGCTGTTGAAAGCGTGACGCCAACAGCTAACCATGGATCTACATGTGTCATGTTCCCAGCTCCTCAGTTGGAAAACGCAAGTGCACAGGGGAGAGAGAGCATCGCGTCTGGTACGGAACTGGTCTGCGATGGATGGCCTGGGATAGATGGCGGTCGACGCAAATTGCAGGAATCAGGCTCTGCGGGCGGACGGCGCCATGATGTGCACCTTACCGCCGTCTACTTGCCAAACCTCGTACCAGACGCCGGAAGCAAGTTCCTCGGGATGGATCGACAATTCTCCCCACATCCGTTCCATGTCGTCGGCGGTGCATGATCCGATTGCGACGTGATGCCACTGGCCTCCTTCTCCTTTGAGAGCAAAGAACGAAAGCATGGAGGTGATCATGAACAGATTCTACTGGCGCGCGTCGTCCCATTACGGGAGTGGAAATCACGGTACAGCTGTGCAGATCGTGGCATCGTGAGTGTCTTTTGCTCCTTGACAGACCCGTCGCAGCCGAAACTGCCGCGGCACGTGCGTTCCCGGATAGCACAATTGCTAAATCCCGCAATGCAGAGGGTTAAACGGCTTCAGCCGCGCCTCTGAACCCAAGATTGCGCGGTGGCATCCAACGATATGCTGTGACGATTTCCGTCCCGAAACCTGTAGTACTGATGCGGCGATTCGCCTTGCTCGCTGTGCTGCTTGCTGCCCGGTCGTTGGCCATAGCGTCTGAATTGCCCAAGGATGCGCGTACATACGTGCGCGAGGTGGTTACGAATGAACTGCAGGCAGACGCAAACGATCACAGCCGATGGATGTATCGGGATGAGGACGGCGCGCCAAATAACAACACAGTGAAGCTTGTCATCCAGACCGCGCAGGGCGATCTTTCGAAGACGCTGGAGCGAGATGGCCGGCCGCTGACGCAAGAACAACAGAGGGCGGACGAACAGAGGATGGATGCGTTCGTCCAGGATGCGAGTCTGCGGCAGAAGCAGAAGCGTGATCACGAGCAGGACGCGGCAAAGGCAAACGCGCTGACGAAGATGCTCCCAGACGCCTTTCTATGGACGTTTACAGGGCAGAATGGCGCCGAAACGACGTTGCATTTCAAGCCAGACCCTCAATTCAATCCTCCCACTCGTGACGCGCGGGTCTTTGCTGCGATGGAGGGAACGATGGTGGTCAATACGGCGCAGAAGCGGATTCAGGAGCTAAAGGGCGCGCTGACCCGGGACGTAAATTTTGGATATGGGCTGCTGGGCAGACTGCAAAAAGGCGGGACATTCGAGATCGAGCGGCAGGAGATTGCTCCGCGGATCTGGGCAATCACAGCCACACACGTGCATATTCGTGGCCGTGCTCTGATCTTCAAGAGCATCGGCGAGGAGCAGGATGAGGTGACCAGCCATTATCATCCCACTCCACCATCGCTGAGTCTGGAGGCAGCAGCCAAGATACTGAAGGACGGCAGTGCCACCCGGACGCTGCAATAAGAGGCGGTCCGCTTAGCGCGCAGTGATGCGCACAAATGAAAACGGGCCGTAAGCACGGCCCTGAGAAGGTATTGGTTGTAAGGGGATCAGATTCTCAGGCTGCTGTTCTTGAGCTATTCGGCCGGACCGGGCGCACTTTGTCGATCAGCTTTTCGTAGGAGTTCCATTCGCGACGATAGTCATCGATTTTATGTTTCAGAGCCTCCACGTCGGGAACTGCCGCTTTGCTCAGGAACCATTCGTGGCGACGAATGTGGAACTCTAGCTCAGCTTGCCGGTTTCGCCAGCAGGCTACTGCGTCTGTGTGATGCATCGGGGCACCTCAACGGTGGGGAATGTCGAGACTGCTTATATATGTAGTTCACTCCTCGTGAATTAGGCAAGATATGTTTTGATGCACTGGAAGCTGCATCGTAAGTCACTGAATCAACGATGTTTACATCGCGAGCGCATGGGGTGTGGATGAAGCAACGTTTTCTCGTGAAGCGCATTTGCAGCGCATCTGAATGGACGGTATGGAATGGCCCGTCCGAGCGGGGAGCTAACGTTGGCTCATCAGGGTCAGCAGCAGGCTGCTGACACCCTTCCAGGCGATCTGCACGCCGATGCAGAGCAGCAGGAAAGCGATGACGCGCACGACGCCGCGAGCGGTCTGGGGAGAGATTTTGTGCGTGATCAACGGCGCGTAGGCATACGCGAAATACACCAGGAGGCAGAGCACGATGACGGCGATCAAGATGCCGAGATGGGCGAGCAGGTTCGGGATGAGGCTGTGGGTTGAAGCATGCGCCGTCAAGGTAAGCATGATGACGATGCATCCCGGACCAGCGGTTACTGGGAAGGTGAGCGGATAAAAGGTCTTCTGGTAGAGCTCCTCGTACGCTACCGGCGCCTGATTTGCCTTCTCCTGTTGATGCGCGTCAGCGCCCTGCTGATTGAGCAAAGACCATCCCATCGCGGCCAGCACGAGACCACCGGCGAACTCCACGATGGGGAGGGAGACGCCGAAGAAGGAGAGCAGGGCGGCTCCGATGAGCTCGATGACCAGCAGGAAGAGGACGGTGTTGATAGCAATTCTGCGCGCGAGGCGGCGGTAGACCTCCGGAGGAGCCGCGCCGACGAGCCCATAGAAGACGAGTGCCGAGCCGAGCGGATTCACCAACGGCAGCAGCGCACTGAAGGCGATCCCTAACTGGCTCCAGACAAGGCGAATCATCCGTCTGACTGTAGCAAACCGTCTCCATCGCGGTGAGAAATGTTTTAGGCTTCCAGCAAGCGATGCGGCGATCTGGAAGCATGAGTGGTACTCGAGGCTGGTGTGCTTTCTGCGCGCTATTGCTTGCTCTTTTGCTGCCGGAGGGCTGTTCCCGCGGTCATTCGCACGTGATCGCGGTGGTGCCGCAGACGACGGCGCAGGAGATATGGGAGGCCGAGCACGCGGGCGTGGCCAAGGCGCTGCTGGGCACCACGTGGAAAGAGCGCTGGAATGGTCCCAGCAGCGAGACCGAGGTGGACCGGCAGATTGCGCTGGTGCAGCAGGCGATCCGCCAGCATGACGGCGGGTTGATTCTGGCGCCGGATCATCCGGTGGCGTTGACCACGGCGGTTCGCATGGCTGCGGAGCAGGGGATGCCGGTGGTAATTCTGGACGCGACATTGAACCTGCCGGCGTCGCTGGACGTGGATTATCTGTTGAACGACGAGCAGCAGACCGGCGCATTGGCGGCAGACAGACTCGGCGCGGTGCTGCATGGACATGGAACGGTGGCGGTGCTGGGCGAAACGCCGGCATTGATGGCCACGGTGGCGCGGGCGGCCTCGTTTCGTCAGCGAATGGCGGCACGCTATCCCGGCATCACGGTGCTCGACCCGTTGCCCGGCAGATTCCGCACGAATCTGGCGGAGCAGGACACGGAGGAGTTGCTGGCCAGCCATCCGGACCTGAACGCAATCTTCACGCTGACGGTGGGCGCCACGCGTGGTGTCTATCGCGGACTCAAGTTGAAGCAGCGCATCCGGCAGGTGCATCTTGTGGCGTGCGATCAGGACCTCGACCTGCTCTATTACCTGCGGCTGGGCGAGGTCGATTCTCTGGTGGCAGAGAACACCTTTGGGATGGGATACCAGGCGACGCAACTGATCACCGGGCATCGCTCCGGGGCTGCACAAGGAAGGATTCTGAGTTTTGCGCCGCGGCTGGTGACGCGAGAAAACGTGGACACGCCGGAGGTTCAGCAAATCCTGAACATGGATTGGAGGCCCACGCAGTGAGGAGTCGCCGCCGAACGGCGTGGTGGATTGCCGCTCTGGCTGCGGCTGCGCTGCTGGCTGGCGGCATTGGCGTGTGGCGCTGGTTCGTGGCGGCGCGACCTTTCTATGGCGACAGCTTTGCGCAGAACCGCGCGGACGAGTGGCACGCCGTGGGCGGCGCATGGCGGCTGGCCGGCGGCGCAATGCATAACGATTCCGATGAACGCGGCGCCAAGATGCTGACGGGCTCGTATCGCTGGCGGGATTATCGTCTGCAAACGGATGTGCAGTTGCTGGGCGAGGGCGGCGATGCTGGCGTTCTGGTGCGGTCGAATGATGAAGAGCCAGGCGTGGATGCGTACAACGGCTATTACGTTGGCGTACGCATGTACGACAACTCGATCGTGATTGGCCGCTCGGACCATGGTTGGCTGGAGGCAGCGCCTGTGCCGCTGCCCAGCCTGCGCAGCCACGTGTGGTACCACCTGGACGTTGCGGTGGTGGGATGCAGCATAGCGGCTACGGCGGGAGAAGCGGGCTCAACCCAGGTGACGCACGCGCTGTTTGAGGAGCCGGATTGTGTGCGCAGCGGACGCATCGGGCTGCGTTCACTGGCGACCGGCGCGGCGTGGCGCAATGTACAGGTGCAGCCCGCAGACCAGACCGTGCTGACCGCCTTGGCGGGACCATCGCCACGCGTGCTGCATCCGGATTTCCCCAAGAGCGAAGCAGCCTTCAACGCGAGCCACAACTTTCCAACATTCGACGATCCAGCATTGCGGCGGCGCTTCTTTAGCGGCGAACCGGATCCTCAGACGGAACCACAGATGGAGGTCACGCCGATTGCGCGCGTGGCACCACCGCTGCATGGGAAGCCGAAACAACTTGTCACAGTGCGCGGTACAGTTACGCTGACGTCGCCAACGCTGTTCGTGCAGGACGACACGGGCGGGATTGCGTTACCCGATCCCATTGCGCCGGCGCTGAACCTGGGCGATGAAGTGGAAGCGACCGGCGCTCCATCGGCCTCCGGCGATCCGATTGGAGCCACGGCGATGCTTGCTCATGCGCGCGTGCGGCTGCTGTGGGACCATACGCCGGCGGCGCCGTTATCGATCACCGCGGGGCAGGCGGCTACCGGCAATTACGATGCGCGGCTGGTCGAAGTGCAGGGTGTGTTGGAAGGCATGCACGCAGAGCCGGACGGCAAGATGCTGGTGCTGGAGTTGGCGAGCGGAGCGCAGGCATTTCGCGCCTTCATTCCGGCAGATCAATCGGCGCAGTTTTATCGGCGGATGACGCCACGCAGTTTGCTGAACCTGCGGGGTGTGTGCACGTTAGACCAGCGCTATACCGAGGGCGTGACGTCGTTTGCGCTGCTCCTGCGATCAACCGAAGACATTGACCGGTTGGCGGGGCCGCCGTGGTGGACGCCAAAGCGGCTGGCGGAGATCGGATCGGCGATTCTGCTGCTGTGTCTGCTTGCGCAGTATCTTTACAGCCGCGCCAAGCAGTGGCGCTGGCGCGCGATTGTGCAGGAACGCGAGCGGCTGGCGCACGAGTTGCATGACACATTGGCGCAAAGCTTTGCCGGAGTTGCTTTCCAATTGCAGGGCATTCGCAATGGATTGGAACATGCCGATTCCGCGGGCATCGCGCGGGTGAATCAGCAGATTGAACTGGCATGCGATGTGGTGCGGCAGACGCACGTGGAGGCGAGTCTCAGCATCGCGATGCTGCGCGAGGAATGGCCCGCGGGCAAGGAGCTTGGTGCGGCGCTCGAAGAATGTGCCGCGAGCATTGTGTCGGGCGGAAATGTCCAGATCATTCGCAAGGGACGAGCGGATGGCCGCGGCGCGCCGGGGCACGTTCCGGTTCGTGTGGCCGATGCGCTGTTTCATATTGGCAGAGAGGCAATTGTGAACTCAGTGCGACACGCCGATCCCCGGCAGATTGCGCTGTCGGTCGAGTACCAGACGAAGAGCGTCGTGCTGACAGTAGAAGATGAGGGCCGGGGTTTCGATCCGGCGCGGCAGACGCGCGGTTTCGGATTACGCGGCATGGAAAAGCGCGCGCGCAGCATCGGCGCGCACCTGGTTGTGACCAGCGAATCCGCTGTCGGAACGCGGGTTCGCGTCGCCGCGCCACTCGAAGCGCACCAAAGCGCGCGTGGCCTCTTCGGCATGGCGTGGAGCCGGTTGCGCGCGAGACTGTCGCGTGCGAATGCCTGGGTGGGCCGGCGTGAAACGGTGGTGCGGGCAGTGACGGCGGGCTCAGTTGACACATCGCAGAGGAGCCGATAGCGTTATCTCTACGGAGAGAACGTCTCGTATGACTTTCCATCGCCACCATCGCCATGCCCATCATCACCACGTGGCGAACGTGTCGGCGGACTCCTCCGGAAACTAAGCAGCAAACCCGAGATCAGGTCCAGCAGCCCGCCGATGCCAAGCAACGGTGGGCTTTTTGCATTCAGGCGAACAATACGGAGAGAGACACGTGAGCAGCAACGCAGCAATCGATTTCGCAAAGATGGACGGCCTGGTGCCCGCCATCGTACAGGAT
The DNA here is from genome assembly GCA_045808105.1 of Acidobacteriaceae bacterium. Classification (GTDB taxonomy): domain Bacteria; phylum Acidobacteriota; class Terriglobia; order Terriglobales; family Acidobacteriaceae; genus KBS-83. The sequence continues at coordinate 8,118 of JBJMGC010000260.1, forward strand.
GCCGCCAGCAAAGAGGTGCTGATGGTGGGCTTTTTCAATGACGAGAGCTACCAGCGAACGCTGGAGAGCGGCTTTGTCACCTTCTGGAGCCGCACGCGGCAGAAGCTGTGGATGAAAGGCGAGACAAGCGGCAATCGGCTGCGGGTGGTGAAGGCCTTTACGGATTGCGACCAGGACACGCTGCTGTTTGAAGTTGTGGTGGAGGGCGATGGGCTGGTGTGCCACGAAGGCACGGTGACCTGCTTCACGCGGCCGATTGCGATTGAGGTTGCAGCCGAGGTGCGCGCGTGACCGCAACGGCGACGAAGCTGAAGCTCGGCATTCCCAAGGGCAGTCTGCAGGACGCTACCATTGCGCTGTTTGAGCACGCAGGCTGGCGCATTTACGCAAATGGGCGCTCGTATTTCCCGCAGATCGACGATGCGGAGATTGAGTGCATGCTGATCCGCGCGCAGGAGATGGCGCGCTACGTGGAGAAGGGCGTGCTGGATGCGGGACTGACCGGCGTCGATTGGGTGGTGGAGAGCGGACTGGATGTGGAGAGCGTGACCAGCCTGACCTACGCCAAGCAGAGCCGCAGCAAGGTGCGCTGGGTGCTGGCAGTGCCGGAGGACTCGTCTTATAACCGCGCGGAGGATCTGGAAGGCAAGACGATCGCAACGGAGCTGGTCGAGGTATCGAAGAAATACTTTTCTGGTAAGGGCGTGAATGTGCGCGTGGAGTTCAGCTGGGGCGCAACCGAAGTGAAACCGCCAACGCTAGCGGATGCGATTGTGGAAGTGACAGAGACGGGAAGCTCACTGCGCGCGAATCGTCTGCGCATCATCGATACGGTGATGGAGAGCGAGACCCACCTGATTGCGAATCGCGCCGCGATGCAGGATGCGTGGAAGCGCGAGAAGGTGAACAACCTGGCACTGATGCTGAACGGCGCGATCGCGGCGCAGGGACAGGTTGGGCTGATGCTGAATGTGCGGAAGCAGCATCTGGATGCGGTGCTGCAGGTGCTGCCGGCGCTGAACTCGCCGACGGTTTCGCCTTTGCGCAATGTGGAGTGGACGGCGGTGAACACGATTCTGGAAGAGGGGGTGGTGCGCGATGTGCTGCCGCGGCTGAAGGCGGCGGGCGCCACGGGCATCGTGGAATATCCGCTCAACAAGGTAGTCATTTGATCGGGATGCGTGGTTCAGGAGGAGCAACTTGGAACTGCTGACAACCAGCGGTAGTGGCGCGAAAAAAGTTGAGCGGCTGCTGCAGTCGTTGGAGCGGCGCGGCGCGGTGAATCTGGATCGCGTGGAGCGGCAGGTGCGGCGCATTGTGGAGGATGTGCGCCGCAGCGGCGACCGTGCGTTGCTTTCGGCGCGCGCACATTTTGACGGCGTGCCGCGGAATAAGCCGCTGCGCATTCCGCCCGGTGAGCTGCACCGTGCGTGGGAGGAGACGAGTCCGGAGCTGCACGCGGCCCTGAAGCTGGCGGCACGCAACATCATGGAGTTTGCAAAACGGCAGTTGCCGCAGGAGTGGGACCTGGAGCCGGTGCCCGGCGTTAAGACGGGACAGCGCGTGCGTCCGCTGGCGGCGGTGGGTTGCTATGTGCCGAGCGGACGGCATCCCTTGCCTTCGTCGCTGTTGATGACGGCGATTCCAGCGCAGGTGGCGGGCGTGCAGCGCATCGTGGTGGTGTCGCCGCGTCCGGCGCAGGAGACGCTTGCGGCGGCTGCGCTGCTGGGTATTGACGAGGTGTATCAGGTGGGCGGCGCGCAGGCGATTGCTGCGCTGGCGTACGGAACGCCTTCGCTGCCACGTGTGGACAAGATCGTAGGCCCGGGCAATCTATATGTCACGGCGGCGAAGCGGATGGTCGCGTTCGATTGCGGCATCGATATGCTGGCCGGGCCGACGGAGATTGTTGTGTGCAGTGAGCGCGGACATCCGGAGGCGATTGCCGCCGATCTGGTTGCGCAGGCGGAGCATGATACGGAGACGCTGAGCATCCTGGTGACCTCGCAGGCTGCGCTGGCCAAGCTGGTGGTGCAAGAGGTGAAGGAACAATCCCGGCGCAATCCGGTGGCACGCGAGGCGCTGCGCAATCATGGATACGTGATCGTCACAGCGACAAAAGAGGAAGCCCGCGAAATCGCGAACCGTCTTGCCGCGGAGCACCTGACGATCGACAGCGAAGAAGATCTTGCGTGGGTGCAGCATGCAGGCTCGGTGTTCATCGGCAACTGGTCTTCGCAGCCGCTGGGAGATTATGTCTCGGGGCCGAACCACACGCTGCCCACGGGCGGCGC
>JBJMGC010000261.1:0-13615 GCA_045808105.1 Acidobacteriaceae bacterium
CGCGCCATCATCGAAGAGGCCGCCGGCATCACCCGCTTCAAGACCAAGAAGCGCCTGGCTGAGCTCCGTCTCGAATCCGCCAAACAGAACCTCGCCCGAGTGAACGACATCTTTGAAGAAGTCACGCGGCAGATGAACTCGCTCAAGCGGCAGGCCGCCAAGGCAGAGCGTTATTCCGCCGTGCGCGAAGAGTTGCGCAGCCGCCTTCGCGTCGTTCTCGCCAGCCGCCTGCATCAGATGGATGCGACCAGCATCACGCTCCACGACCAGATCGCCTCGCTCACCACGCAGATCGATGCCTCAGCCGCGCACGTAGAATCGCTCGATGCGGAGCACGCAGCCGCCGTAGCCCGCGGCTATGAACTTGACGCCAGCGCGAAAGAAGCCAGCGCGCGCGCCAATCAAGCGGCCATCGATCTGGAACGCGCCAGCGCCCGCCAGCACGCCAACGAAGAGCGCATCGCCGACCTCACCTCCCGCTCCGCCGCCGGCAACGCCGAGCTCGAGCAGGCACGTCACCAGATGGACGGCCTCACCGCAGAGCGCGAGCAGCACCGCAGCTTCCTCGAGACCGCCGCTGCGGAAGCCGCGCGCTTCCGCCAACAAGCCGAAGCCCTGCAGCAGCAGGCCCGCGAAGCCGCCCAGACCGTCGCTCACGCCGAGCAGCGTCTGGAAGCCGAGCGCCGCCGCGGCCTGCAGCTCCTCTCCGAAGCCGCGAACGCACGCAATCAGGCATCGCAGGCGGAAGAGGCTCTCGGCGCGCTCGAGCGCGAAGCCGAGCGTCTCTCCGGAGAGATGGATGCTGCCCGCCGTGACCTGGAAAATCTTGGCGCAGAACGCGGTCAGGCGTCACTTCAATTCGAATCTGTCACCGAAACGCTCGCCCGTTTGGAGCAGGAGATCCTCGCTCTTCGCAGCGAGATCGACCAGACCCGCGCCGAGGAAACCGAGACCCGCCGCCGCGGCGACGCTCTGCGCGCCGAGCATGCCACACTCACCGGTCGCCGCAACTCGCTCGAAGGCCTCATCCGCGAGCACAGCTACTCCACCGACACGGTGCGCAAGCTCTTCCGCGCCAACGGTCAAAGCTCCAACGGCCACGCTGGTCTTTCCGCTGTCGGCACGCTCGCCGACTTCCTCGAAGTCGACGGCCAGTACGAAACTGTCGTCGACGAATATCTGCGCGACGAGCTCAACTACATTGTCGTCAAGAGCTGGGACGCTGCTGACGAAGGCATGCGCCTGCTGAAGAGCGATGTCGATGGCCGCGCTACGTTCCTCGTCCATCCCCACGATGCGCAGGCCAAGTTCTCTTTCGATCCCACCGAGCCCACCGGCACACAGACCAGCCGCGAAGGCATCGTGCGTTTGAAAGATTGCATCCGCGTCCTCGACGGCTTCGGCACATCGCTCGAAGCCATCCTGCCCAAGCTGCGCGAAGGCTACGTCACGCCCGACGCCGGCACAGCGCGCTCGCTCGCGCTTGAAAATCCGCGCGCTTTCTTCCTGGCGCCTTCCGGCGAATGCTTCCACAACGTCACCGTCACGGGCGGCAAGCCGCGGGCCGAGGGTCCGCTGGCCATCAAGCGCGAGCTGCGCGACACGCAGCAGAAGCTCGATGCGCTCGATGTCCAGCTGGCGCAGGCAGAGACGCACGCCGCTGCCCTCAGCCGAACGCTCAGTGAAAAGACGCGCCTGCTCGAAGCGAAGAACGAAGATCGACGCGCCGCCGAGCGCGACAGCGCCAACCAGGGCGCAGCACTCCGCCAGATGGAGTCCGAAGCCAAGCGCCTCGAGCGTCGCCTGCAGGACTGGCAGCTCGACAGCGAGCGCAACCGCGACCAGCGCAATCAGCGCACCGCTCTCATGGAGCGCAGGCGCGAAGACGTGGCCCGCCTCGAAGGCGAGCACGCTACCGCCGAAGCGCAGCAGCGCGAGCTCGAAGTCGCTCTAGCCGGCCATCGCGAGACGCGCGAGACCGCGCAGCAGGCCTCCTCGCAGGCCGTTGCCGAGCTGGCCGGCCTCGAAGAGCGCAAGCGTGGCGCAGAGGCCTCCTTCGCCCGCATCGATCGCATGTACGCCGATCTGGGCCGCCGCGTCGTCCAGCTTGAGCAGCAGCTCGCCGCCGCAGCCGCCGAACAGCAGCAGCGGACCGAAGAGAACGCCACACTCGCAATACAACGGCAGCAACTTCACGAGATGCGTGAACAAGCCGTCGCCGAAACCGCGCGTTGGACGGAGGAAGCACGGCTGCTTCGCATCACGCTTCTCGAAAGTGAGCAGCAGCTCAAAACACTGCGCTCCGAAACGGATGCCCTGCGCGAGAATCGCAGCGGCCATGCAGCGCAGGCCGCCAAGCTCGCCGCCGACCTCGAACACCTCGAAGCCACCTGCGTCAGCGATCTTGGCGTCGACGCCAGCGAGCTCCGCGCGATCGAAGACATCACGCGTCTCGAAGATGAATCCCTCGCCACCGAAGACGAAGCCTGCCGCAACCTCAAGGGCCGCCTCGAAGCGATGGGCCCGGTCAACATGATGGCGCTCGATGAGTACAAGGAAGCGGCCGAACGTCACAGCTTCCTCGAAACCCAACGCACCGACCTGCTCGATTCGATCGAGAACACCCAGGCCACCATCAAGGAGATCGACACCATCTCCCGGACCAAGTTCGACGAAGCCTTCGCGCGCATCAACGAAAATTTCTCCGTCACCTTCACGCGTCTCTTCAACGGCGGCCAGGCCTTTATGCGCCTCACCGATGAAGAGAACACTGCCGAGAGCGGCATCGACATCGTCGCCTCACCGCCCGGCAAAAAGCTGCAGAACGTGCTGCTGCTCTCGGGCGGCGAAAAAGCGCTCACCGCACTCTCGCTGCTGGTCGGTATCTTCCTCTATCAGCCCAGCCCCTTCTGTGTGCTGGACGAGGTCGACGCCCCGCTCGACGAGACCAACGTCGGCCGTCTCGCCGACATGCTCAAGAGCATGGCAAAGGAGACGCAGTTCGTCCTCGTCACACACTCCAAGCGCATGATGACCGCCATGGATCTCATCTACGGCGTCACCATGCAGGAGCCCGGCGTCTCGAAGCTCGTCTCCGTCCACATGAGCCACCACGCACACGGCCGCGCAGAGCATCGCGCGACCGCATAAGACCACCGCTTAGGGATGGGTCACTTGGGCTGAACGATCAGCCACTGCGGATTCTTCACTGTGTACGGCGACCCCGCCGCCTCAACCACGCTGGTCGGAGTCGCTGTGTATACATGCAGCTTGCCGATGGAATTGCTGCCAGAATATCCAATCGCGTAAAGGTGATTGCTGTTGTCCCAGAAAACCTGATCGATCTGGTCCGTCGTCAGCAATCCGGTGTAGTGCGTGATCGGACTGGCGCCGTTGAAGTGGAATATCTGCAAGCCCCCATTTCCGTATCCCGCGACCGCCAGTAATTTGCCTGAAGGAGACATCTTCAAGTCCAGTGGGTACTGCAACGCAACCGTCGCCATATTCTGGCGCGTGCTGGTCGTGCTCAGGTTGCCGGAGCCGTCGGATGTGTAGGTCGCAATCCGGGGCAGCCCATCCGGTAACTCTGCAGATTCATTGATGAGTTGGTACTCCATCGCCACATGATTCGCTGGATCGGCAGCAGCGTGATCTGCGCAGAAGAAATCTCCACTCTGCGCATCTGGTACAGGCGCGCCGATGTTCGCCAGGGTCAGCAGTCCATTGCTGTGTCGTTGGTAGCCGGTAATAACCCCGGCGTAGAACGATCGGTAATCGCTGCACGTTGCCTGGTATGCGTAAGCGTTGCTCGAGCCGAAGGTCAACGGACCATAGTTCACAAAGAGCGGCGGGGTGCTACCGAGGAAATTCAAATAGCCCGTGGGCTTCTCCACCTGGAACGACTGGAAATATTCCTCGTCGCACAGGTCGCCCGAGTTCGCCATCACATACAAGCTCGCGCCGGTGTGGTCCAGAATGATCGGGCTGTTGCCGCCGCAGCCGGTTGAGTTGTACTGCGCCACATTGGTGGATGTTGTCCACTTGAGAGCGCCATTCGTTTCCATCAAGAATGCAGCCACCCATTTGCCGTTTTGCGTCGAGCCCAGCAGATATTTCCCATTCACCGCCATGGTGGTCAGGTTGTCTTTGAATGGCGAACCCGGAACAGGCGTAAGCCTTCCATTCGCGGCCGCAGTGAACGCATAAACGACGTTCTTGCTGGCGCCCGTCGGCGAGCTCGAAACGTAGACATAGGCCACTCGCGAGTTGCTGGCCGAAGCTGGCGCAACTGCGGCGTTCTGGGCGTACGCCGTCCCTGTGCCGAGCGTGGCTACAAGACAAAGCAGGAATTTGTAATTGCGCATGATCAAATCTCCGTTCTTCGAACGATGACACCTATCAATACCGATCGGGGATGAGCCACAAGAACCGTGTCCCCTTCACGAGCCGCGGGTGATGTGTCGCACAGGAGTGCCCTTCTCAACCGTCGCTATCTCACCTATGGTGGGGATCAGTCGTCGATCGTTACAGAGGAATAAATAACTGCACGCCACGCTACTCGTACCGCAACGCCACTACAGGATCGACCTTCGTCGCCCTGCGCGCTGGAAAATACGCGGCGGCGATCGTCACGGCAGCGATAATCAGCACCGCCGTCCCCAGCGTCGCGACATCCCACGGCGGCAATCCGAAGAGGCCCGCCTGCACCGCATGACACGCGGCCAGCATCGCCGGCACGCCCAGCGCAATCCCCATGCCCAGCAGCACCAGCGACTCCCGCAGCACCATCCACAGAACACCCGTCATCGGCGCACCTAGTGCGATGCGCACGCCAATCTCATTCGTCCGCCGCATCACGCTGTAAGTCATCACGCCATACAGCCCAAGGCAGGAGAGCGCCAGCGCCAGCCCGGAAAAGAAAGTCGAAAGCTGCGACACCAGCTTCTGCCGATCGAACAAGTTATCCGTCGTCTCCCGGATCGTCTGCACTTTCAGGATTGGCAGGTTCCGGTCGATCTCCGCAAACGCAGCCCGCGCCTCGCCGATCACATTCCCAGGATCACCCTCCGTCTGCACCTGCAGCCAATACGCATACTGAACATCCCCTGTCAGCTGTGTCACCGCGAGATAGGCCATCGGCTCCGGCTCATTCGCACCGGCCATGAACTTCGCATCGCGCACGATGCCGACAACCTGCCACGTCCCCTTCACCGACGGATCGCCGACCGTAAAGCTGTGGCCAATCGCGTCACCATGCGGCCAATACCGATTTGCCAGCGTCTGGTTCACCACCACCGCCTTCATCGACGTCATGGTATCCTCAGGCCCAATCGTGCGGCCGCGCAGCAGCGGAATACCCATCGTCTCAAAATAGCCGGCGCTCACACGGTTCAGATAGGTGCTCACGTCTTCGTTCGGAATGATCGGCCTCCCGATGATCGTGATCGGCGAGCCCCAGTTGCCGCGCCCAATCGGCACCCAGCCGGACAGCGCGGCGGAGCGCACGCCCGGCAATTGCTGGACGCGCGTCAGAATCCTCTCGTACAGCGCATTCAGCTGCTCGGGTTTGTATCCAGCAAACCTCGGGTTCGTGTTCACCAGCAGAACGTTCGTTCGATTGAAGCCAAAGTCCTGATTGCGCAGATTGTGCAACGTCCGCACGAACAAGCCGGCAACCGCCAGCAGCACCAGTGAGAGCACCACCTGCCCTACCACCAGCGCCTTAGGCAGCAATCTTCCCGAGCGTCCGCCGCCGCTTCCCACTGTGCGCGCCGTCGCATTCAAGGCGCCCGTCGCGCTCATGCGCGAAACCCGCAGCGCCGGTGCAATCCCAAAGAGAATCCCCGTCGTCACAGAAATCGCCATCGTGAACGCGAGCACATGCAGATCGGGTATCGCGCCCAGCGCGGTGTGCGCATCGTTGCCCACGACGAACTCGATCAGTGCGCGAGTTCCCAGAAACGCAAGCAGCAGCCCACCCGCGCCCCCGATGAATGCCAACAGCAGCGTCTCGGTCAGAATCTGACGAACCATGCGCGTTCGGCTTGAGCCCAGCGCCAGCCGCGTCGTGAACTCGCGCTCGCGCGAAGCCGCTTTGGCCAGCAGAAAATTCGCCAGGTTCGCGCACGCAATCAACAACACCAGCACAACCACGCCCATCAGCACTGCCAGCGGCGCCTCGTATTCCTCGCGTACGTGAGAAATCCCGGCACCGATTGGCACCAGCGGCACAAAGCTCCTCGCAATCTCCTGCTTTCGTCGAGCGGAGACCTGCGCTCCCTCTCGATCGCTCATATAGTGCTGAAGCTCGGCCGTGATCCACGCCTGCGCCTGCGCCGCGCTCACGCCCTGCTTGCGGCGCGCGATCATATGCAGCCACATCAAGCCGTCCGCATCGAGCAGCGATCCCTCCTGTTGCTGCATCACCGCCTGCTGCATCGTGATCGGCAGCCACATGTCCGGCATCTCTTCGTTCAGTTCCACACCGTAAAAGCTCGGCGGCATCACACCGATCACCGTAAACAGCGTGCCGTTCACCGTCAGCGCGCGGCCAATCACCGCCGGATCGGCCGATAGCGCCTGCTGCCAGTAGTGGTAGCTGATCACCGCCACAGCATTGCGCCCCGCAGCTGAGGTGTCGTTCGCATTGATCGTCCGGCCAAGAATGGGTTCCGTGCCGAGAACGTCGAAAAACGTGCCCGAGGCCAGGCTGCTGTTTGCCTGCGTCGCCGCACCGCTCTCTCCCCCACCGCGCCGCACACTCACCTGCGTTGGAAAGCTGGCCATCGCGGCAACACTCTCGAATGGCGGATGCTGCGCCTCGATGCGCTTGTAGAAGTCGTAACTGAATATCTCGGTAGCGCCTGGCTTCACCCCGCCCAGAATCCCTCCAGCCACCGCGCGGCCGAACGAAACCAGTTGCTGTGGCTCATGCACCGGCAATGACTTCAGCAGCAGATCGTTGATCAGTGTAAAAATCGCGGTGTTCGCGCCAATCCCCAGCGCAAGCGACAGAATCGCCACCAACGAAAATCCCGGCGACTTCAAAAGCTGGCGCACGCCGAACCGCACATCCTGCCCCAGTGACTCCACCGCGGACTCCCAGCTCACCGACCACACCCGATGCTGGACCACCGCAGGGCTGCCTATCTCCGCGCGCGCTGCGCGCTCTGCTTCTTCGCGGCGCATGCCACGGCGCAGCTTCGCCTCCACGGCAGCGTGCAAGTAGCCCTGCAGCTCCTCATCGATCTCGCGGTTTCGCTGCTCCTTGCGGAAAAGCGCCTGGATCCCACTCCTCAGGTTTCGCAACAGGACCATCGCATGCTCCTCTGGATTGTCTAGAGGTACGCCATGCTCCTCTTGCTTGTCAAGAGGAGAGAACACATAGCCGATGCATCACGCCGCACTCGTACGCAAAGCGCCGCGCGCGCTCATCACCGCCAGCACCAGCGTGATCACTCCTTGGATCACTACGCGAAAATCCACAAAGCTGTGGATCAGGTGCGCGAACCCGGCAATCACCACCAGCCAGCCCAGGCAGCCCGCAAAGCTAACCCAGGCCAATGCGCGATCCGCCGGCCGTCCCACGCGCATAAGGTTGATCGCTGCCAGCAGCAACTCACCCAGACCCGCTCCCAGCGACCACAGCGTCACATCCTCACCCAGATGCGCCGTCAGCGTTCCCATGCAATGGAGCAGCGCAGCCAGCACCATCAGCCAGCCAAAGATTCGATCGACGATCCGCATGTCGCTCCTGCCTACGGTTGATTCGCGTGTGCGCACACTATATCGCCCGCGCGTTGACAAAGCCCTACCCCGCTCCGAAAATCGAAGGTGTCGATAACAGAGTCACTCCAAGGCAAACAATTCCCTTTGCAGACACTCACCCAGACCGATCTCGCCGGCCTCCCTCTGCTCGCACGCGGCAAAGTCCGCGACCTCTACGCTGTCGGCGAATCGCTACTGCTCATCGCCACGGACCGCATCTCCGCCTTCGACCACGTGCTCGCGACCGGCATTCCCGGCAAAGGCAAAATCCTCACCCAGCTCTCAATCTTCTGGTTTGAGTTGCTACGCGATGTCGTGCCCAACCACCTCATCACCGCAGACGTCGCGCACTACCCTGCAGTCCTCGGCCCCTTCGCGAGTCAGCTCGAGGGCCGCTCCATGCTGGTCAAGCGCGCGCAGATGTTCCCCGTCGAGTGCGTCGTGCGCGGCTATCTCTCGGGATCCGGATGGAAGGACTACAAAGCCACCGGCGGAGTTTGCGGCATCGCCCTGCCCAAGGGAATGCGCGAATCGGACAAGCTCCCGCAACCACTCTTCACCCCCGCCTCCAAGAGCCTTAGCGGGGAGCACGACGAAAACATCTCCTTCGACGAAATGGTGACCCGCATCGGTGAGCCAGCGGCGACGAAACTGCAAGGCCTCAGCCTCGATATCTACAATCGCGCTGCCATCTACGCGGCCCAGCGCGGCGTCATTCTCGCCGACACTAAATTCGAGTTTGGCGTCACCCCTGACGGCATCGTCCTCGCTGACGAGGTCCTCACCCCTGATTCTTCCCGCTACTGGCCGGCCGACCAGTACGCCACAGGCGGACCGCAGCCGTCCTTCGACAAGCAGTTCGTCCGCGACTATCTCGAGCAGATCCAGTGGAACAAGCGGGCCCCCGCCCCCGCGCTGCCCGACGACATCGTGGCAAAAACGCAACGCAAGTACCTGGATGCTTACCGCCTCCTCACCGGTCGTGAGCTCGATCTCGGCTGAACCTGCGCTACCATCCCTCCATGCAGACGCTGACGCCATTGGACTGGGCTATCCTCGCCGTCCTGATCATCTCCACGGTGATGGCGTTCATCCATGGCTTTCTGGTCGAGGTCTGCGCCCTCATCGGACTGATCGGCGGCATCATCCTGGCCGGCCAGTTCTATTCGCAGCTCGTCCCCTGGATTCAGCATTTCGTGCACGAACAAGCCGCCGCCGCCGGAATCGCTTTTCTTTTGATCGCATTCGGCGTTATGCTGGCCGCCGCAATCCTGGGCCGGGTGCTACGCTGGATACTCCACGGCCTGGGGTTGGGTTGGGCAGACCGCCTTGCCGGGGGGGCTTTCGGCCTGCTCAAGGGATACGTTCTGGTGGTCCTGGGCATCGCCGCCATGGCCGCATTTTTTCCTCGACAACCGTGGTTCGATCAGTCGCAACTCGTGCCATACTTTTTTTCCGGGGCACACGGAAGTGTTACTGTGCTGCCGCGGGACTTGGGCGTTAGAATTCAGTCCGGATTGCATTTTCTCGAAGACGCTGCTCGCCGTGAGGCATCAGGACTGGGCCAGCATTACTGAACTGAGCACTACTGAATCAAGAGATCGGCCTCAGAGCCGGTTCGTGGTCAAGAAAGAGGACTCTGTGAAACGCGAGTTGGACAGCCTGGTTAGCCAGATGCATGCCGGTGGTATCACGTACGACGAAGCCATCCGCGAGTTCAAAAAGCGCTTCATTCTAGAGGTGCTCGCCGCGCACCGCGGGAACCAGTGCAAGGCCGCCAAAGAGCTCGGCATGCACCGTAATACCCTGAGCCGCACAATCTCCGAACTCCATATGGATCCCGCCCAGATCCGCAATGGCCTCAAGCGTCCGCCACGTCCCGTGCGTCCATTGCTTGAACAGCCAAAACAGGTCATGCGCCAGCAGGGCTGATGCTCGCTCAGCTATCCTGAGGAGGCGTTCGCCGATTCAACTCAGGAGCTGCCGGCCGCTTTGCCGAACTCTGTCATCGATTTACCCGCCAATTTGAGCGGATACCACCTGCTTGCCACCGCGCAGGGCCGCGTCGCGTGGCTTCCCGGCTTGCGCTGGGACCACTACGACGCCTATCTCTTCGACATCGATGGCACCCTGCTGCGCGATCCCGGCCGCGTCCACTATCACGCCTTCTCCAAAGCCTGCGTCGAAGTGCTTGGCCATCCCCTCTCGCTCGACGCCGTCACCGTAGCCGGCTCCACCGATCCGCGCATCCTGCGCGATGCCTTTACCGCCGCCGGTATCGCCGACGAAACCTGGCGTCCGCACCAGGCGCGTCTGCTCGATGCCATCTGCTCCGCGGTCGAGCGCGATGCCGCCAGCATGCAGCTCACCATCATGCCCGGTGTCGTCGACGCGCTCCGCCATCTCGCTGCCCAGGGCAAGTGGCTCGGCGTCGCTACCGGCAATCTCGAATCCATTGGCTGGCTCAAGCTGGAGCGCACCGGATTGCGCGAGCACTTCACCTTCGGCGGCTTCAGCGATGCGCACGAGCAGCGCGCCGAGATGATCGCCGCGGCAGCCGCGGCGGCGCGCCAGCTTGCCGGCGCAAACGCCTCCATCGTCATCGTCGGCGACACGCCGTCCGATATCGAAGCCGCACGCGCTAATGCACTGCCCGTCATCGCCGTCGCGACCGGCCACTCGTCCTTCGATCGTCTTCTTGAGCACGCACCGGAGATCTGCGCGGAAAATCTCAACGCGCTGCTGCTCGCCTTCAGCACCGTCTCAAACGACGGCAAGGGCATTCACGTCGCAAAGAAGGACGTCTCCGCATGAGCCGCCTGCTCCGTACCATCGCGTGCGCGCTCGCCCTCGTGTTGGCAACGCATGCGCAGACCCAGCACGACAAGCATGCCGCCGCCAAAGCCTATCTCGCCGGCGCGCACGCCATCGAGGAGCGCAACACTCGCGCCGCTTACGACTCCTTCGCCAAAGCCGCAAGTCTCGATCCCACCAACACCGACTACAAAAATGCAGCCGAGATCGCAAAGGCCCACTTCGTCACCGACCTGATCCAGCAGGCAGAGAAGGCCCGCATCCTGGGCAAGAACGACGTCGCCCATGCCCGCCTCGCCGAAGCGCTCGAGATCGATCCCACCAACCCCATCGTCCAGCAGCACATCGGCGATGCCGTAGGTCTCGACGACACCTCCATCAAGCCGGACGACATCACCTCAAGCATCGCCGACGCGATCCGCCTGGAGCCCACACCCGGCAAACACAGCTTTCATCTCCGTGCCGACGCTCAGAGCCTGCTGCGTCAGGTGCTCTCCGCCTACGGCATCGCGCCCAGCTTCGATTCGAGCGTCACCTCAAATGCGGTTCGTTTCGATGTCGACGATGTCGACTTTCATCAGGCCGAGCAGATGCTGCGCTTGGAAACCGACAGCTTCTTCGTTCCGCTTGATCCGCATCGCGTCCTGGTCGCCAAGGACACGCGAGCCAATCGCCAGGAATACGAACGCCTTCTGCTGGAGACCGTCTACCTGCCCGGGCTCACTGCACAGGAACTCACCGACGTCAGCAATCTCGCGCGCAATGTGCTCGAGATCACACAAGTTGTCGCCGATCCCACACAGAACACCATGACCGTGCGCGGACCGGAGAGCAGGCTCGCACTCTTCAATCGCACACTCCACGGCCTGATGGATGGCCGCAGCCAGGTGCTGCTTGAGGTCCGCATTTACGAGATCAATCGCACCCACAACACCAACATCGGCGTGCAGACACCTCAGCAGTTCAGTGCCTTCAATCTCAACTCGGAGATCCAGCAGGTTCTCAACGGCAATCAGGCTCTGATCCAGCAGATCGTCTCGAGCGGCCTCGCCAATGCCAATGACATCGAGGCTATCGCTGCCATCCTGCTCGCTTCCGGCCAGGTCTCGAGTTCGATTCTCAGCCAGCCTTTCGCTGTCTTCGGCGGCGGCCTCACCGCCACCGGCGTCACGCTCGGCACCACCACGGCCAACATGGCGCTCAACACCAGCGATAGCCGCGCCGTCGATCAGCTGCAGCTCCGCCTGCAGGACCAGGAGACCGGAAATATCCTCGCCGGCATGCACTACCCCATCATCCAGTCCAGCTACTCCAACCTCACCGGCAGCGGCGTCAACATTCCCGGGCTCAACAGCGCCGGCCTCTCCAGCCAGCTCGCCGCTCTCGGCCTGAACTCCTCCAGCCTCAATCAGCAAACCATTCCGCAAATCCAGTATCAGGATCTCGGTCTGCAGATGAAGGCCACGCCTTACATCCATCGCGATCAATCGGTCTCACTCAAACTCGATCTCAAGATTCAGGCGCTCGGCGGCACCTCCATCAACGACATCCCCATCCTGACCAATCGCCAGTTCACTGCCGATCTCAATCTGAAAGACGGCGCCAGCGCAATGGTGACCAGCGATCTCAGCTCGCAGGAGGCAAACGCCGTCAGCGGCCTGCCCGGCCTGAGCGAAATCCCCGGCCTGCAATCCACCACCAACAAAAATGCGCAAAGGATGAATGACGAGCTCGTCGTCCTCATCACCCCGCACGTAATCCGCCTGCCACACCCCAGCGGAGCCAGCCAGGTCATGCTCCTACCCACGCATCAGTAAGCAAGGGTCAGCGTTCAGGAGTATCAGATCAGTAGGGAATCTGCTCTACTTCGTCCTAGGTAGGTGCCGCCATGCTTGAGCTTCGCCATGTGCACAAACTCTATTCCAGCATTCCCGCTGTCCAAGACGTCAGTTTTGTCGCGCGCGCGGGCGAGGTCACCGGCTATCTGGGAGCAAACGGCTCAGGTAAGTCCACGACCATGAAGATGATCACTGGTCTCATTGAGATGACCGCCGGCGAGATTCTCTTCGCGGGCCAGCGCATCCAGCACGATCCGATGACCTACAAAAGCCGGATCGGATACGTGCCGGAGGAACCTCAGCTCTACACGCACCTCAGCGGTAACGAGTACCTGGTGATGGTCGCTCAACTGCGTGGCCTGCCACGGAAAGCGGCGATGGATTCCATTGACGGACTCCTTCGCTTGTTGGGGCTTCACGGTGATCGGCATGTCGCCATGTCCGCGTATTCGAAAGGCATGCGGCAAAAGGTTCTGCTAGCGGCCGCACTGCTGCACAATCCCGATCTTGTCCTGCTCGACGAACCTTTCTCTGGGCTGGATGTCGGCTCATCCCTGGTGCTGCGCAGCCTGATCGAGGAACTGGCCCGTCGCGGCAAGGTCATCCTGCTCAGCTCGCATGAGTTGGAGACCGTGGAGCGTCTCTGCTCCCACGTTGTGATTCTGCATCGAGGCAGAATCGTAGCGGATGACTCCATAGAGCGGCTGCGGAACATGATGGCGTTGCCCACGCTGGAAGGCATCTTCTCGCAGCTCGCCGTCGAACACGACACCGACGCCGTCGCAAAGGAAATCGCAGATCTGATCCAGGCGTGAGGGTTCATCGTGAAGCGTGGTCAATTTGGTGTGCTCTATCGAGTCTTTCTCCTTCGCGCCATCGACCTTGATGCGATCACTGCCGAGGGAGATACCGCCCGGCTGCTCAGCCAATGTGTCGCGATTCTCGCAGGAATCAGCTTGCTGTTCGCATTGCCGCTCATCTTCATCAGCGGGCTGCCCCCGATCGACATCTGGACCACCGAACATCTGCTGATAGCTACCACAATCACCGTAGTCGGATTGTTCTCGGTGCTGAGCTGGGATTCTCTGGTTCCGGATCGACGCGATGTTCTTGTCCTCGCGCCTCTTCCCATCCGCACCATCACGCTTTTCACCGCCAAGCTGGCCGCGATTGCTGCGTCACTCGGCCTGGTCATC
>JBJMGC010000262.1:0-8523 GCA_045808105.1 Acidobacteriaceae bacterium
GCCGCCCGCATAGCGATAGATCCAGTCGGCAACTGCGCCGTATGCGTAGTGATTGTAAGAGTTCATGCTGGGATCGCTGCGCATCTGATCGCCGTTCCAACGCTCCCACATGGTGGTGGCGCCATGGTCGACCAGGTAGCCCCATGATGGATATTCGGTGCTCAGCAGGAGGCGATAGGCGACATCTGCGTGGCCTGCGTCCACCAGGACGGCGAGCAGATACGGAGTTCCCAGAAAGCCTGTGCCGAGTCTCCATCCGTTGGCCTGCAGTTTGCCGACCAAGCGGTCGGCAGCAGCCTGGCGCAATGCATCCGGCACCAACTGCATGGCCAGCGCCAGCACGTAACCGGTCTGGGTATCTCCACTCTTAACTGCTTTGGTTTCGAAGACGGAGAACTGCGATGGCGTATTGTCCGCACCGTCGATGGACCCGTCTGCGTGAACGAACTGCTTGGCAAAGGCAGAGCGGATGTGGTCGAACAGCTCTCCGTATTTCTGTGCGTCTGCGCTGCGTCCGGTTGCGCGGGCCATCTGCTGCATCAGTGTCACGTCATAGGCCCAGTAAGCGGTCTGGATCAGCAGTGGCTTTGTCTTGCCTTCCGGCGAGAGCCAGTCGCCGAAGGGAATGCCGGCGCCTTGCGCCCACAGGAAGTTCGGGTTCTGCTGCTCGATCAAGGCGAGATAGCGCGTCATCGCGTCCCAGTTCTGATCGATGATGCGCGTATCTCCGGACTGCAGCCAGGAGGTCCAGGGCACGATGACGCCGGTATCGCTCCAGCCCGCGCCGTGGCCGGCGTTTTGTGTGGATGTGCCCGGCGCGAAGATGCCGTACATCGGCGTACCGACCTGGGTGCCGCGCAGGTCTGCGGCAAATTTCTTCGAGAACTGCGTCAGATCCATGTCGTAGGATGCTGCGCGCCAAAAGACCTCCGCATCGCCCGTCCAGCCAAGACGTTCGTCGCGCTGGGGGCAATCCGTGGGCACGCCGACAAAGTTCGATCGCTGCCCCCACAGAATGTTGCTCCACAGCTGGTTGATCATGGGGCTGCCCGTCTTGAGGGTGATGGCGAATGGAGCGTCCGTGTGCAGGACTTCCGCGACAACCGTATCCGCGGTGGGTTTGTAGTCAATGCCGGTGATTTCGATGTAGCGAAATCCGTGGAAAGTGAACGAGGGCTCGTACTCTTCCTCCCTGTGCCCGGCAAGTGTGTAACGGTCTGTTGCCAGGGCGGTGCGCAGGTTGTCTGTGTAAATGGTTCCGTCAGCATTGAGGACCTCTGCGAACCGCAACCGCACTTCGGATCCCGCTGCGCCGTGCACGCGCAGACGCGGCAAGCCCGCCATGTTTTGGCCGAAATCGATGATGTACACGCCCGGCTTTGGCTCGGTGATCGCCTTTGCTCGCAACGTGCGTTCCAGGCGGATGGGTTGGAAGTCCTGCGCGACAATTTCCGGTTCATGCGGATCGACGATTTGCGCCTTCTGCCAATCGCTTGCGCTGAAAGACGCAGTGCTCCACCCCGGCTGCTCTCGGCGCGCGTCATAGACTTCGCCGTCGTAGATCTCGGCCTTCTCTATTGGAGAAACAGCCGACTGCCAACTGTCGTCCGTGTTTATCCATGTCACGGAACCGTCGGTGTGCTCGATGCGGAGCTGCGCTCGCAGCGCGGGCGGTGTGCTGCCGTAATTGTTGGGCGTCTGATCCCACTGCAGAGGCGTGGCATACCAGCCGGGCGCAAGGAAGGCGCCGGCCGCATTCTTCCCGTTCTGTAATTGCTTCGTTACGTCATACGCTTGGTAGACGACGCGCTCGCGATAGTCGGTCCACCCCGGAGCGAGATATTGCTTTCCGACCGGCTGACCGTTGATCCAGAAGCGATAGGCCCCGAGCGCAGTTGCATAAAGACGCGCGGAACGGATCGGCTTCTCCAATTCGAAGCCGCGGCGGAGCATCTTCACCGGTCCGGTGGGCCATGGCCGGTCCGCGCCGGCATCGCCGCTGGCGCCCTTCGCCTCGGTGGGAACCGCGGCAGGCCACGAAGCGTCCGCAAACTGTGTCTGATTCCAGCCCTCGGGAGCATTCAGCATGGCTTTCCAACCAGTGGGACCGGTGGTGATGAGTTGGACCGTGCCGTCCTGCTTCTCGATATAGAGGCAGGCGCTCATTGGTGTGCGGCTGTTGTCGTTGGGTCCTGAGCCAGTCTCGCCAACGTTGAAGAGTGTGATATCGATGGCCAGCAGATTCTCGCCGGGCTGGATGAGGCTGGTGACGTCCCGCTCCACATATTTTTTCCATGGAGTCTGCTTGTACGGCGGCAACGGCTCTGCCTCTAGAACAGGCTTGCCATTGACCCATGCAGCGGCAGTGTCCTTTCCGGTGACGTAGAGGTGGGCTAGCCGCACCGGCCCGCTGACTGTAAAGCGATTGCGAAAGTCGTGGTGAGTATCGCCAGAGACGGTTCCGTTCTCCGCGTTGGTGATCCAGATAGCGCTCGATTCCCGCAGAGCGCGATGCTCCGGCAGCTCGAGGCCGATCCACTTTGCCGTCCATCCGCCCTGCATCAGCCCGGTTTCCCACCAGGTGGTTTCGCTTGCCGGGTACGCGACGCCATCCTTGTCCCAGGCTCGAACACGCCAGTAGTAGCGGTGCTCCGCTTCAAGTGCCGGCCCGTGGTAGGGCACGGCGACCGATTGGTCGGAGGCGACGCGGCCGCTGTCCCATACATCCGGTTTGGCATCGGCCGGGGTTACCGGATGACTGAAGACTTCGATCTGATACGCGGTCTGTTGTGCGCCGCGACGGCCGTCCTCCAACTGCCAGGAGAGGCGTGGCTGCGCTGCATCGATGCCTAACGGAGTCTCGAGCGACTCGCAGCGCAGGTGCATCGGGGGGTGCAGGACGCCAGTATCTCGAGCCCGGGCGGTCATCGGCGCCACCAGCAGAACCGCAACGAGACAGCCATAAAAGTAGATTTCAAAAGCGAAAGTTGCCTTTCGCTGCGGGAGGAATCGCTGCGCGCGCGGGGTGCGGAACATGCGCACTCACTATCGAGAAGCGAGTATTGCCATGTCAATAGAAAAGTGATATTCCCTATGGAACTTCGCGGAGAGGCTTTTCTGTCGCCTCCACCGCTGCCGACCGGAGACAATACCGTCGTTTCCCTCCAGCCGGCCCTGTTCAGCGAGAGGACCTGTGATGCACTCTGGCAACCGCTCCATCCTGCTTGCGTCCATATGCCTGTTATCGGCGCTCCCTTCCTTCGGCCAACCGCCTGCACCGGAGAAGCCGAACACAATCACGGTGGACTGGAACAAGACGCTTCTGGTCTCCCGATCAACACCCACTCTCCAGGTCGTAGTGAATCCCATGGTTCGTTCCGGCTCTCCCATCCATGACGGTACGTTCGCCGCGTTAAAGGACCTTGGCGCCGACTACGTTCGGTATGTCCCGTGGGAGCCTTACCCGCGGCTTGCGGTGGCGGAGTTGGACCCGCCCACGCCATCGAGCACCTCATGGAACTTTTCGCTCATCGACCCCATGACGAAGGACTTCATGGATGCCACCAGCGGCCACAGTACTGTGATGAACTTCAGCACCATTCCAGCATGGATGTTCAAGACGGAAAAGCCGGTGACCTATCCGGAGGATCCGAATCAGGTGGTCTGGAACTACACCCAGGGGACAGAGCTGCGCGATCCCTCAGGCAAGGAGTTAGGCGACTACTTTGGCCGCCTGGTGAGTTGGTACACCAAGGGCGGCTTTACCGATGAGAACGGCAAGGCACATCATTCCGGATATCACTACAGTTTTCCCATCTGGGAGGTGCTCAATGAAGTGGACTTTGAGCACAAGACCACACCCGAGCTCTACGCAGCACGCTACGACGCGATCGTATCGGCTATTCAGAAGGTGAACCCGCAGACGAAGTTCATGGGGTTGGCGCTCGCCGCGCCGCGGCTCGACCCGCGTTGGTTCACCTATTTCCTCGATCACGCGCATCATAAACCGGGCATCCCGCTCGACTATGTTTCGTATCACTTCTATGCGACACCTTCGCTGGAAGAAGGATTGGATAACTGGCAATACACATTTTTCGATCAGGCCGACCGCTTCCTGACCAACGTGAGATATGTCGAAGCCATTCGCAAGAGACTATCGCCGGAGACCAAGACCGATCTTGATGAGCTTGGGGTGATCCTACCGACGGACGAATTGGAAAATAGTGACGGCGGCAGGGCGCACGAGAACCACATTCCGCATCTCTACTGGAACGCCGCTGGTTCCCTGTATGCATATCTCTTCATGGAACTGTCGAAGCAAGGCATCGACGTCATTGGCGAGTCGCAGCTAGTGGGTTATCCCTCGCAGTTTCCCAGCGTTTCCATGATGGATTGGACAAATGGAAAGCCGAACGCGCGATACTGGGTACTGAAGCTGATCAAGGATAACTTCCATTCCGGGGACACGCTGGTCTCGACGGACGCGAGCCGATGGAGCGAGCTAGCAGTGCAGGCCTTCAAAACGCCGAGCGGACAAAAATTGCTGCTGGCAAATAAACGCAACAAAGAGATCGCCGTAACCTTGCCGAAAGGGGCGGAGACGTACACACTCGCCGTGGTGGACGGCGAAACGGGAGACTTGGCGCCGCGGATAACACAGGCCAGCGGCCCGAGCGTCACCCTCTCACCTTTCGCGGTCGCCGTCGTGAGCTGGAAGTAGCTTTGTTCCATGAATAAGACACCGTCGGCATCCCTACTTGGCGTGAAACGTGAACAGCCACTTCACGTGGCGCTCTGCGGGATCGGACTGCAAGCCTACTGGGAGCAGTTCGAAGGGCTGCATTCGCAGCTTGAAGGTTATGTCAAGCAGCTCGCCGACTCACTCGCTCAGCCCGGTATAGAAGTGGTGCAGTTGGGTCTGGTCGATAGTGTTGAGCGTGCACGTGAGGCAGGGCGCGAGTGTCGTCGCAGCAATGCAGATGTACTGCTGCTCTATGTCACAACTTACGCTCTATCAGGCGTTGTGCTTCGTCTCGTGCAACGATGCGGTGTACCGGTCATCGCGCTCAACCTTCAGCCGACGGCTGCTATTGACTACGCCGCGTTCAATCGCCTGCCGGACCGCCGCCGAATGACAGGACATTGGCTTGCGTATTGCTCCGCATGTCCGGTGCCAGAGATTGCGAACATGTTCGACCGAGCGCGAATTCCATTTCATCAGGTCACGGGTGTGCTCGGCGAAGAACAGACATCGCGCGAGATCCGCGAATGGCTCGCGGCAGCGAAAGTCGTTGCTCTGCTGCGCGAGAGCCGTCTCGGTCTTATGGGGCATTACTACAGCGGCATGCTGGATGTGGCCACGGATATCACGCAGGTGTCCATCACCTTCGGTTGCGATATCACAATGCTTGAAGTAGACGAGCTGAGTGCCTTGCGGCCTGGAATTTCCGAAGAAGATGTCAACGCACGAATTGAGCTGATACGAGACCACTTCGATGTGCAACCCGATTGCCCACAAAACGAGCTGGCGAGAGCGGCACGAACATCAGTCGCCCTCGACCGCCTCTCTGCAATGCATGACCTGCAATTCATGGCGTATTACTACAAGGGCAGTGGGGTTGACACGAACGAAGACACGATGAGCTCGATTATCCTCGGCACTTCGCTACTCACTGCGCGAGGCATTCCGGTTGCCGGCGAGTACGAAGTGAAGAACGCGCTGGCGATGAAGATACTCGATGCCTTTGGCGCCGGTGGCTCATTCACGGAGTACTACGCGATGGATTACAACGACGACGTTGTCCTGATGGGCCACGACGGGCCCGGCCATATCGCCATCGCCGAAGGAAAGACCAAAGTACGGCCGCTGGAGGTGTATCACGGAAAAGTGGGACGTGGCCTCTCGGTTGAGATGTCAGTGCGTAACGGAGCCGTCACGCTTCTCTCCGTGGTCGAAGATCGCCAGCATGGATTCCGCTTTCTGGTAGCGGAAGGCACATGTGAGGCCGGTCCTACGCTGGCCATCGGCAACACGAACAGCCGCTATCGATTTCCCATCGGCGCGAGATTATTTATCGAGCAGTGGAATGCCCAAGGACCAGCGCATCACTGCGCCATCGGTATTGGCAGTCTTGCGGGTCAACTTGGAAAGCTTGCCAGCCTGCTCGGAATTCCGATGCATCAGGTCTGCTGAAGCGTTGTAATTTATGGTTTATCCGCGGGATCGAGTTGCTGTGGGGTTATTTCCGATCCGGAGCTCGCAACTTTCGATGCTCCTGATGCGCGCAGGCGGGTAAACTCCGCGAGCGCATGTTTCTGTTCCTCTGTATTTCCGAGCCTGCGCTGCACTTGAGAAAGCCGATACCATGCCACCGGATCGTCCGGCCTGAGCTCGACTGCTTTCTGCAACTGGATTAACGCTAGTTCCGGATGCTGCTGTGCCAATAGGGTGGCGGCGAGTCCCACATGCGCCTCCTCGAAAGAAGGATAGTTCTCTACCGCCTGCTCAAAGTAGTGACGCGCGTCTTCAAATTTTCCTTGCTTTCGATAACCTTCTGCGAGCTCATAAGCCGCATTCGCATTCGATGGATCGGCCTGCAGTTCGAGTTGGAATTGCTTTGCCGCCTCTTCGAGGTCTGCGCTGTTTCCCTTCGCCTCGCCGCGCGCCAACAGCACCCGTCCCATGCGGAAGTGCACATTCGGCCGGTTGGGATCGAGCTGAAGCACGGCTCCATAGTTCTGGAGGGCCTGGTCGAAATTGCCCTCGCTCTCATGCGCCTCTCCCATCGCCATGCGGCCCCACAAAGAATCGGGAGCTACTTGAAAGAGCCGCTGCGCCGCGAGATATGCTTCATTTCCAAAGATTTTTCCGGAGTAGTAGAGCACCTCAGGATCATTTGGATATGTCTGCTGCAGCTGGATCGCGACCTGTACGGCCGCAGATCCCTTGCCCAGCGAGGTGAACGCCCGCTCCAAGCGAAGACCACACATCCGCCGAAGATCGGTATCGGTCGTTTGACGAAACCCTTTCTCCAGCCCAGGCAGCGCCTGCTCAAACTCGCCCTGCTCAGAGAGAGCCATCGCTAATAAGGAGTCAACCCGCGGCAATGCAGGTTTTAAATGCAGGGCCTTACGATATTCGGCTGCGGCTTTGGAAAAATCGCCTTGCTTAAACGAGATGACTCCGAGAGTGACATGTATCTCGGCGACACCAGGCTGCAGACGTGATAACTCCTGGTAGGCCTGCGATGCTTCTGCGTAGCGTCCAGCCTGCAACGCTGCCTGGCCCTGCTCCGCAAGGGTCTGCAGGCGTTCCTGTGACTGCTGCCCCCATGCTGTCGTTATTGTCAACAAACACGCGAGCGCGAGGAGGGCTTTGGGGAGATGCATGGGAGCGAGTCTATCCAGAAATGGAGCAGGTCTGCCATCGGGATGCGGTGGCAGACCTATATGGAGCAGCCCTCAGAACGTGATCTTGCCGCCTAGCTGGAGGATCCTTCCTGGTCGTGCGGATGTGACCTGCCCGAAGAGTCCCGTTCCATTGGGCGGCAGATCGGCAATGTTGCGGTCTATCGCACCGGTGCCCGGTCCGCTGGCCGCCGCAGAAGGAGACCCGGGATCGACGCCATACTGCGTATGGTTGAAGGTATTGAAACTCTCCACGCGTAACTGGAAGTTCACTCGTTCTCCGATTGCGAAGGTCTTTCCCAGCCCCATGTCCCAGTTGTTGATGCCAGGGTCGCGCAGAATATTGCGGCCGCTATTGCCAAACTGTCCTGCCAGCGGCTGCGCAAAAGCGGCGGTGTTGAACCACTGCGCGACACTCTTATGGAATCCCTTAGTGGGATCACCCGTCACGATAGCGCGCTGATTGTAAGCCTCCAGCAGACTATCGGTATCGTTCGCCAGTACGGAGAACGGAAAGCCCTGCTGGAAGGTAGCGATACCGGTCCATTGCCAGCCGCCGACCGCGGCATCGGCGAACTTGTTCATATCTGATCCGAAACGCTTACCACGGCCGACGGGTAGCTGGTAAACGTAACTGAGCACGAAGCGCTGACCTACGTCGAAATCCGAACGCGCATAATCCAGATGCGGATTGTGGTCATCCATGTGTCCGGCAAAGCCATTGGTCGCGCCAATGCCGGCCGCAGCAGACTTATCATCCATGCTCTTCGACCAGGTATAGACCGCGAGGAGGGCCAAATCGGTGGATCGGCGCTCAACGCGTACATTCGCTGCGTTGTAGTTGGAGTACCCATCCCAGCGGCTATCCAGTGTGCCGGTGCCGTTGGTGAAGTTCGGTAACGGCTTGCGCGCATTCACGGGACAATCGCCGGCGGTTGGGTCCACCGCGCAGAGGGCCGGGTTGGATACGGCAAAAGGTTGGTTGATGTTGGTGCGATCCAGCAGGTGCGTGCCTTTGTTCCCCACATAGTTCACTTCGAGCGTGGTATTTCTGGCCAATTCGCGCTGGACAGATAGCGACCACTGCTGCACATAAGGATTGATCGGATTTTCCGA
>JBJMGC010000263.1:0-14826 GCA_045808105.1 Acidobacteriaceae bacterium
AAAAACAACTTGCCGCGGGCACGATCGCTGAGTACGAAATTGATACCCAGGCGATCCACACAGACGCGCCTGGATCATTCGAGATCGTCTACATTGCAACCACTGCCGATGGCCTCGACAAGGTAAGCGCAGCAGTCGAGGACGCCCTCAAGTCCAACCCTCTGGGCGGTGCAGCCTTTGGCTCCATGACTGAAACCTCAGCCCACCGCGATGAGCTTCTTCGCACCAACGCAACCTACAAATAGGCCCCTCCCCCTCCCCCTGGTTCCTGCCCTCCTCCTCTGTTGTCCCCCACAGTCTCCCGTCAGCCCGGCGCTTCAGCGCCTCGCAAGCTCCTCGTTTCAACGGGGAGCTACGCAAGACACCACGGTGCGCGGAGCTTTTCGTTAGAAAATTCTCTTTCGCGAAGGTAGACGCGTACGCGGGAAGGTGAAAGCGTTTCAGCTCTGCCCGCCGGGTCCTCGCAGCCCCGGACCTGCATTTCCCGCTCCTGCATTTCCCGCTGTCGACCAGTGACCGGTATCTGCCGGCGAAGACCCCGGCGGCGCAGGAATCGGCTGTGGCTTCGTCTCCGGCTGCCCGGCCTTTGTATTCACCGGCTGCATCGTCCCCGGCAGGTCCTCACCCGGCAGTCGCAGCGTAGGCGCCGTCCTCTTGTGGTTGCCATCCGCGTCGGTCACGGGCGCGGCATCACCCATCTTCACTTCATGCGCGTCTCCGGTGCCCGCGTAACCACCCGTCTCGTCCTGGTTGCGCACAACCAAGTCCTGACCGACACCGGCAACCTCCACGCGCACCACACGCGTGCCTTCAAAGCGGACGAACTGGGTGGCCTGCGGCGCTTCCCCGTAGACCCATTCCTCGAACGGAACCCCGTTGTTCTGTTCCCGCACCTTGTCGCGCGGCTGCCCCAGCGCATAGATCACCATCTTGCGATCCATGCCCACCAGCACCTCATGCTTCAGGATGGCCTCCTTCAACTTGGGCGGCAGCGTGTCTACATATGCTTCGAGCGGCGTCTTCACGTTGAAGTCCATCACCGGCTGAATCAGCGCCCGAAGCTGGTCCGGCGTCATGTCCGGTACATATTTATCAAAAGTCACCGTAAGCCGCGAACCCACTGGCTCCTGGCCATTGTCTTGTACCAGCGGAGCGCTGCCCATTCCTCCGCCAATTTCGATGTGGCGCAGGAACTTGTGCTTGTGGTCCGGACCTCCGTTGAACTCGAGCACAATCTTGTCTGATTCGATCTTGATATCGGAGATGATCAGCCGGTCCCCGGCCTTGGAGCTGACGCCATGCTTCTGCAATGCCTGTTCGTAATCCAGTCCGTCCGGCTTGAGCTCGCCATTTGCACGCAGCACCACACCATGCGAATCCAGCGGCAGCGGGCGTCGGGCAAAACCCTGCTCCGCAGTGAAGGCCACGATCAGTTCGCGGCGCCCTCGCGGTGTCAGCTTGCGCTGATCCAGTTTGACGTTGGTTGGGTGGAACGGAGGAAGATTTGCCTGGTGCTCGGTCTGCACGATGAAGACCTGCGTCTGCCCCAACGCAGCGGAAGAGGAGAGCGCAAACGCCAGGGCGGAGCCAGCCAGCGCGAGAGACTGAGCAGCCTTGCGCAAACTGTGCCGATTGCCCATAAACAAGCCTCGTATGCCCGAATGATGCGCCTCTCCGGGGGCCTCTGACAAGACGAGAGTGACGAGCCCTATGGGCAAAGTGGAAACGAACTGCCCAGGACGGGAGGTATCTATTCGTCGCTTGGCGGCATCTGCGGCTGCGCCCGATCTGAGATTGTCGTCGGGTTTGTGGCCGGGGGGCCCGCCGCTGGAGGCAAATCCCCAATCTGGACCAGCCTCGGCGTCGCCGGTTCGCTTGGCCCCATCGCAGCCTCATGCTGCCGCCGGGCAGCCGCGTCAATATCCACGGGAATGCCGCCGGGAATGATCTCCGGGTATCCATAGCGGCTGGCATACTCGCGTGTGACGCGCATGATGAGCCACAGCCCGAAGCACAGCACCAGCACCGCGATCACGCTGCCCTCCGGTCCATAATCGGCGCCCGTCAGCCACTCCGGTCCCCCTGGGGAGCTTTGCACTACCGGCGAGAAGCCGTTCGCAAAACCGCTGTACCCGCTGAGCGGCAACCCGAAAAGCGGCCCCATGGCAGCGTTCCACGCAAAATGCAGTCCCCAGGGCAGCCACAAGGCGCGCGTCCGCACATACGCGATGCACAGGATCAGGCTGAGCAGGAACAATGCGAAGACCGCCGCGTGCGGCATGTCAGGCTGGTAGTGCACTACCACGAAACAAATCGAGATCAACACGGAGGCCAGTGTCGTTCCGATCGCATCCATCAGCCGCTGGAATGGATAGCCGCGGAAGATCAGTTCCTCGCATAGCGCGGCGATCCCCAGCACCAGCAGATCGAGGATGAGCAGGAACCACTGGCGCGCGCCCGTCCACAACGTCACACCCAGGCCACCGATGAACACCGAGGGAACGATCGTCAGCAGCAGCAGGCCCCAGCCGACCGCTGAGCCCGTCCCGAACTCGTGCAGCAACCCTGGACGCGATACCAGCCCCATGGCCTTTCGAGGCTCCCGCTGACGGGAAAAGCCAATCCCCAACCCGCTGAAGCCCACCAGCAGCAGGAACAGCATCATCAGCCTGTCGACAAGCGGCAGCCAATCGCCGGAGCTCAGCCCGTTCGCTGCGCGATGCGCGATCGCCTCCACGACAAACGCCCACATCAGCGCGACTACGAAAACGCAGAAGGAGCGCAGACGCGATGGTCTTTGGGGATGCGAGGGCAGGGTTGGCGGCAGAGTAGCCAAGCAGGTCTTTACGTGGTGTAGAACTGCGCAATGTTGCGGAACTTCTCGCGCCGGGTAGCCAGGCGCGCCTCCGAGGACATGGACTGCAATTCATTCAGATGCCATGTCAGCTTCTCATCGAGCATGCCTGCCGCCGCCTCCGGATCCATATGTGCGCCCCCCGGCGGCTCCGGAACCACATCATCGACGCAGCCCATCGCCAGCACGTCGTCGGAAGTCGTCTTCAGCGCCTCCGCTGCCTTCGCGCGTTTGGAAGCATCGCGCCACATGATCGACGCACAGCCCTCAGGCGAGATTACAGAGTAGACCGCGTTCTCGAGCATCAGCACACGGTCTGCAACCGCCAGCGCCAGCGCGCCGCCCGAACCGCCCTCACCCGTAACCGTCGCAATAGTCGGTACGGTGAGCCGTGACATCTCCAGCAGGTTGCGCGCAATCGCCTCGCCCTGGCCGCGCTCCTCCGCGCCCAGCCCCGGATTCGCACCCAGCAGGTCGATAAAGGTGAAGATCGGCCGGCCAAACTTCTCCGCAATCTTCATCGCGCGAAGAGCCTTGCGATAGCCCTCTGGATTCGGCAGCCCGAAGTTGAACTTGACGTTGTCCTTTGTAGTCCGGCCCTTCACATTCGAGACAACCAGCACCTCTTCACCGTGGAACCGCGCCATGCTGCATTGCAGCGCCGGATCATCGGCGTAGTTGCGGTCGCCGTGAATCTCACTCAGGTCGGTGAAGATCATCCGGATAAAGTCCATAGGGTATGGCCGTTGTGCATTCCGCGCCAGCTCCGTCTTCAGCCATGCATCCGACTGAGGCTCCGGAGCAGATGCCTGCTTCGGCTCTGCCTTTCCTTCCGGCTGATCACTGGGGGGCTGTGTCGTCAACGGTATCAGGGTTCCCTGGGCCACGATCCGATTGTATGGAACCGGAGATGCTGAGACAAATGAGATGCTGAGACAAATTATCAGAGAGCTGCAGCCTCAGGAAGCTACCGTTTCCGCCGATCGCGCCGCCGGCATGCGATCCCCCGGTAGAAACCAATCGCGCAGCCTACGACGCATGGCATCCTTCAACCGGTTGGTGGGGAATGCAAGCACCACGCCCAAAGCAATCGCGGCCAGCAGCATCGCGATCTTCGCCATCGGGTTCGCGTGATCGTACGGAATCAAGGAAGCAATCAGCACATAAAACGGAAAGTGGAAGACGTATAGAGGAAAGGTCCCCTCGGCCAAAACCCGTAGGGCACGAACGCCGGACGAATGCGTGTTGACACGCAAACCGTCCACCGCGATCAGCAGCCACAGCATAAGAAACGCCGCCGGAATGCTGACGCGATAGTAAATCAGCATCATCGAAAAGACGCTCGTGGGTGCGTGGTGGCTCCTGATCGTCAGATAATTGACGGTGTTCACAAACAGCGATAAAAATCTTCCAACTGGATGCAACAGCATCCCCAGCAGGCCAACCGCGGCGAACGCGGCATGCACTCCCACACGCCGAAACCAGGCCGTGCGTCGCGGAGAAACCAGCCACTCATAGAGTTCATAGAGCGCGCAGCCCAGTAGCCACAGCGGAAACAGAAAGGCAATATGGGGACCGGCAAGCCCCAGGAGCGCTATGGCGGCAATCCAGCGCCACGCGCCGTGCAGATAAAATGCGCAGCCATAGACCGCGTAATAGAGGCACTCGTAGGAGAGAGACCACAGCGGCGAATTTGAAAAGAGTCGCGTCTCCCTGGACCAGAACTGTGAAGTGAAGATAAGGTTCTGGATCAGCCGCGACCCAGGATGATCCATGTACTTGCCCCAGTTTGCCAGGTAAAACGCCGAATTCGCATGCAGGGCGATCCAATCGGCAAGCAGCGTAAAGACAACCGCCGGAATGACCACCGAGTAAATACGCGAGGCCCGGTCAATCCAATACTCCCCGATCCGCGCATACTTCAGCCGCGTGACATAGCGGATGACAAAGCCGGAAAGCACGAAGAAAACCCCCACTGACTCGACCGCGTTGTCCGTCAGGTCGGGCCAGCCGGTGGAGAAGAAGCCTTGCGTCACATGTCCGGTCGCCACCATCACAGCAGCGCCGAATCGAACGATGTCAAGCAGCAGGGACGACGCGACCGGGAGTCTGCGTGGCTTTGAAGTTTGTCCCTCGTCCGGCATGGCGACAGTCTACGCTATAACTTTTTAGTCAATGGCCGTCACCGCGTTACGGCCCAGCAGTCCCTCCGCGCGCTCGATGAAGATCCGGTCCGCCCCGACCGTCACCCCTTCCGGTTCGAGCATCACGATAAACTCGCCAGGCTGTTCCAGGTTGATCATCAGCTTGCCTGGTCCGGGCGCCTCCTGGATCATCGCCTGCAATGACAGCAGCGTCTGGTCTGTCGCTCGGTCAAGCGTCACCTTGATGCGCACGTTCTGCGGTAGCTTTACCCGCACATCTTCGAGCGCCTGGATCGACGAGATGGCCAGCTTAGGCGCGGCATCTTCCTCTGCGCGCAACTGCCCACGCACCAGCACCGGCACATCTATCTTCAGCGACTCCGCCAGCCGCGGATAGTCTTTGGGAAAAGCGATGAGCTCGATCTTGCCCACCGTGTCCTCCAGCGCGGCCTGGGCATAGAGCTCGCCCGAGCGCTTCGACTTCGCCACCTTCAGTCCGACGATCACGCCTGCAATACCGATATCGTTCTCCGGCTGCTGCTGGCCGCGGCGCGTCGGCGGAGCCGGCTTCATCTCCAGCGCATCCAGAGTGCTCACAGCCTTCAGGTTTTTGATCTTGTCTGCGTACTTGTCCATCGGGTGGCCGGAGACGAAGAAGCCCAGCACCTCTTTCTCCGATTGCAGGCGCAGGTTCTCATCCCAGTCCGGCAAGTCGGGCAGCGGGTCGTTCCCGTGCGCGCCGTTCACCGGTACATCGTCGAAGATCGCGCCCAGCCCGCCGAAGAGTCCGGATTGCCCCGCAGCCATATCGCGCTGCGACTTCTGCGCGCGCTCCATCGCCTTGTCCACGGCAGCCATCAGCCGCGCCCGCGATCCAAAACTGTCCAGCGCACCCGCCTTGATCAGCGACTCGATCACCCGCTTATTCAGCAGGCGAAGGTCAACTAGCTCACAAAACTCCCACAGCGACGCAAAGCGTTTCTGCTCCTCGGCGAGCTTCGCGCGCGCCGCAAGGATCGAGTCGATCGCATTGCGCCCCACGTTCTTGATCGCCGTCAGTCCGAAACGGATCACGTCGCCATCCGGCGTGAAGTCGGCATCCGACACCTGCACATTCGGCGGCTCCACCGCAATCTCCATCTCGCGGCACTCGCTGATGTACTTCACCACGTTCTCGGGCTTGGAGATTTCGCTGGTCAAGAGCGCCGCCATGAACTCGACCGGATAGTGCGTCTTCAGATATGCCGTGTGATACGCGAGCAGCGCATACGCCGCCGAGTGTGACTTGTTGAAGCCGTACCCGGCGAACTTCTCCATCTGGTCGAAGATGTGCGTCGCCTTATCCTTGGGATGTTTGTTCTTTGCGGCGCCGGTCGCGAAACGCTCGCGCTGCTTCGCCATCTCCTCGGCATTCTTCTTGCCCATGGCGCGGCGCAGCAGATCAGCTTCACCCAGCGAGTAGCCCGCCAGCGCGTTCGCGATCTGCATCACCTGCTCCTGATACACGATCACGCCCAGGGTTTCCTTCAGGATCTTTTCCAATTCGGGAAGCTCGTACTCCACCTTGCGGCGGCCGTGCTTGCGCTCGATGAAGTCGTCGATCATCCCGCCCTGGATCGGCCCTGGCCGGTAGAGCGCGTTCAGAGCCGTCAAATCTTCCACTGTCGTCGGACGATAGCGTCGCAGCACATCGCGCATGCCGCCCGATTCGAACTGGAATACACCGGAGGTCAGCGCCTTGTGAAAGACATGTTCATAGGTCGTCTGATCATCCAGCGGTACCTTTGCCATATCGATCTCGACGTTGCGGTTCCGCCGGATCAGCTTCAGGCAGTCATCAATCACCGTCAGCGTGGTCAGCCCAAGAAAATCCATCTTGAGCAGACCCATCTTCTCCACCGCCTTCATGTCATAGGCGGTGACGATTTCATCGTTCTTGGAGCGGCTTACCGGCACCAGTTCGGTGAGCGGCTTGGGGGCTATGACGACGCCGGCCGCGTGTACACCCGCGCCGCGCACCAGCCCTTCGAGCTTCCGCGCCGTATCCACCAGCTCGCGGATCGCCGTATCCGCTTCGTACGCCGCCTGCAATTGGTGCGAGTCCTTCAGCGCCTGCTCGATCGTGATGCCGATCGTTGCCGGCACCAGCTTCGCGATGCGGTCCACATCGCCATACGGCATATCCAGCGCGCGGCCCACGTCCTTGATCGCCGCCTTCGCCGCCATGGTGTTGAAGGTGATGATCTGCGCTACCTGCTCGCGCCCGTACTTGCGCGTGACGTACTCGATGACCTCGCCGCGGCGGTTCATACAGAAGTCGATATCGATATCCGGCATCGACACACGCTCCGGATTGAGAAAGCGCTCGAACAGCAGCTCGTTCTGCAGCGGATCGATATCCGTGATCTCCATCACGTATGCAACCAGCGATCCTGCCGCCGATCCGCGCCCCGGTCCCACCGGAATGTCGTGCTCCTTCGCATAGCGGATGAAATCCCAGACGATCAGGAAGTAGCCGGGAAACTTCATCTGCTTGATGCAGTCGATCTCACGCTCCAGCCGCTCGCGATAATCTGCTTCCGTCTTGCGAAGCAGGCCCCGATCCTTCAGGTGCTGGATCGCTGTCTGCAGCCGCTTCTCAAATCCCGCGCGGCACACCTCTTCGAAATAGCTGTCGATCGAGTGGCCTGCCGGCACCGCAAACTCTGGGAACGGATTGTCCACCTTGTTCAGTTTGAGCTGGCAGCGCTCGGCAAACTGCATGGTGCGGCTGACCACTTCCGGAGCATGCGAGAAGAGCCGCTCCATCTCTTCGGCAGACTTCACATAAAACTGGTCGGAGTCGAACTTGAAGCGCTTCGGATCATGGATCGATCCCGCGGTCTGCACGCACAGCAGCACCTCATGCGCGTGATGATCGTCCTCGCACAGGTAGTGGCTGTCATTGGTCGCCACCAGCGGAATGCCGAGTTCCTTCTCCATGCGGAACATATCCGCGTGGATCTTCTTCTCGAGCTCGAGTCCCTGGTCCTGGATCTCGAGGAAGAAGTTCCCTTTGCCGAAGATGTCCTGATACCCAGAGGCAACATCGCGCGCCGCCTCGTACTTCCCTGCCATCAGGTTTTCGCAGAACTCACCCGCCAGGCATCCGGAGAATCCAATCAAACCTTTGGAGTGCTCCGCGAGAAAGCGCTTCGAAATGCGTGGCTTGCGGTAAAAGCCATGCAGCGAAGCCTCCGACGTGATGCGCACCAGGTTGCGATAACCCTCTTCGCTCTCCGCTAGCACCAGCAGGTGGTTGTAGTCATCGCCCTGCGGATCGGCGCGATGGTCCTCCTTCTTGCACACGTACAGTTCGCAGCCCAAGATCGGCTTGACGCCCCGAGCCTTGGCCGCGTCGAAGAAGTGCACAGCCCCATATATGTTGCCGTGATCCGTAATCGCAACGGCCTTCTGGCCGATCGAATCGACGCGCGCGACCAGCTTCTCCACGTCGCAGGCGCCATCCAGCAACGAGTAGTCGGTGTGCAGATGAAGGTGGGTAAACTCAGCCATATCTCTTCCTCCATTCTAGTTGTGGTGCACACAGGCGGAGTGTGGGAGAGGCTGTGCGTCTCGTGTGACCCGATGAGGAAATCACGGCACAAACAAAGAGAGAGAGGCGAGCATCGCTCGCCTCTCTCCACACATTGCATTTGCAATTGTGTCAGCGCTTCTTTTTCGTTGCCGCCTTCTTTGCCGGGGCCTTCTTCGCCGGAGCTTTCTTCACAGCCGGCTTCTTGACGGGTACCGCCTTCTTCGCCGGCTTCGCCTTCACAGCAGGCTTCTTCGCAGCAACTTTCTTTCCCGCAGGCTTGGCAGCAGCCTTCTTCGCGGGAACAGCCTTCTTCGCTGGCGCCGGTTTCGCCGGCACAGCGGCCTTCTTGGCCTCCGGTTTCGCCGCTTTTGCAGGAGCCTTCGCGACTGCCTTCACAGGCACGGCTTTGGCAGGCACAGCTTTCGTCGCCGTATTCTTTGCCGGCGCAGCGTTGGCCGGAGCAGCCTTCGCTGGCGTCGCCTTGGCGGGTGCTGCCTTAGCAGGAGCAGCTTTAGCAGGAGCAGCCTTAGCAGGAGCAGCCGGCTTGCCATTCGCCGCAGCCTCGGCGCCAGCTGGCTGAGCAGGAGTGACAGCCTCTTCCTTGCGGGTCGGCTTCTTCTTCGACGCGCGCGGCTTGCGCAGATTGACCGGCGGGGGCGGCGCAGGCGGAGAATACGGCTCCAGGAACGCCCGCAGCGCAGCCTCGTCGTTCAGCTTGTTGTCGATAGTCTGGAAGAACAGCTCTTGCAGCAGCTCCGGATAGCGCTCGAGCTCCGGCGTGATGCGCATCTCCAGCATCAGCGCCGTCGGCACCTTCTGCCGCGCCTCCGGCCAGACGGTGAAGAAGTTCTTGAATTTGTTCTGGATCGCCGCGCCCTTGCCGGTCAGTCCCAGCCACAGCACGGGCTCTGCGGGAGAGCGCGTCAACAGCTTCCAGGTTGCGGACGGCGCACTTGCTTCCTTCGCCGTCAGCTTGGCTGCGAATGCTTCCGCATCCTTGTCCAGCCGCTCCCATTCCTTCACGAATCCCGGCCGAACAAACAGCTTTTTCAGGGCGGCGATGTCCTTGGGCTGCATCCGGGCCGTCAGCAGCTCCATGGCGGCGGCCGAAATGTCCGGGTAAATCCCTTCGATCTGCAGCCGTGTCTGCAATTCATGCAGCTGCGCCAGTCCCTGGGTGTCGGCCTTGCTGACGGTCCATGCCGGGTAGAGCTGCTTCATCCAGCCCTGCTGCTCGAGCGTCTTCAGCATCTCGAGGGGGTTCTCCTCGTGACCGATCTCCTCCAGCTCATAACCGCGCTGGTAATTGGTGATCACCGAGAAGACGCCTTCTTCCATAGCGTTGTCGAAGCGCTGTTTGGTTCGTTCGTCCATCTGCCAGCCCAGCCGGGTCCCCAGCCGCACCGCCCGCAAGAGCCGGATTGGGTCTTCGAGGAAGCCGTAATTGCTGACTAGGCGCAGCGTCCGCATTTCAATGTCCGCGACGCCGTTGGTCGGGTCCATGAGCAGGCCGTAAGAACCCTCATTCAGCGAGATGGCCATCGCATTCACCGTAAAGTCACGGCGGCGCAGGTCTTCCAGGATGGTGGTCCACTCGTACGTCGGGTGCGCCGGCTTGGCGAAGGTCTCCTTGCGTGCGCTGGACACTTCCAGCCTCACCCCGCCGGGATAACGCAGAAAGAGTGTCTGCGAGGGAGCATGTGACCCCCAATAGGCGAAGCCGGCTTCTTCCAATTTTTCCCGTAAGTTAAGGGGGTTTCCCTGGACCGTTACATCAAAGTCCCGGACGGGATGGCCACTGGTCAGGTCGCGTACTGCGCCTCCAGTAAGAAAGCTGGTCATGCCCTCGTTGCGGGCGGCGTCGCGGACCAGGCTCAGGGCACTGCGCTGCGCCGGAGATAGGCGGCGCTCCAGCAGGTAAACGTAATCGGGCATGTTTCGTGCCTTGAGCCGCCGCACACCTGGCCAGCTGGCTCTATGTCACTCTTTCTGGGAGACTTATCGTCTGTTAAAGCTACTGCTCAAGGACTAACGGTATCATAGTGTGACTATCTTGGCTACCAATCTGCACAGTTTCCGCTGCACGCGGCACCTGGGTATGAGACAATCCCGCGAGCCTTCGGCTCAACCGATCGGTTATGGCCAGCACACAGAAAAAAGCCGTCCTCCGGATGCACGATGGAAATTGGCTGGCCGGCTATCTGCCCGCCGCCGGTTTCATCCGCCGCGCTGCTTCCCCGGCTGCGCCGCCGGACGCGCTCGAGCTGCTGGACCTCTCCGCTCGCCGCCAGCTGATCCCGCTGGTCACCCTCAAGTGGGCCTGCTTCGTCCGCGACTTCAACTCCGGAGAGCCCGCCAATCCTGAGCGCCTGCTGCGCACCACCTTCTCCGGCCGGCCTCGACTCGCCGGCGTGTGGCTGCGTATGACCCTGAAGGACGAAACCGTCCTCGAAGGCATGGCGGCCAACGACCTTACCCTGCTGGATCCTGCCGGCCTCCTCATCACTCCGCCAGATACCCGCTCTAACACCCAGCGGATCTTCCTGCCGCGCTCCGGCATCACGGAGCTCAGCATCGTCTCCGTCATCGGCGCAAGCGCCACCGCAGCACCCAAGCGCAAGCCACCAGCTTCCGATCGCGGGCAGGCCGACCTCTTCCCCGCTGTAACGCCCAAGGCGTTGTAAGCCGCCATCGCGTCGAGTAGCCCGCCAGCCCAAAACGAGCGGGCAAAGGGAGCGAGCCCCGCTGCACGCGCCGCAGGCGCCGCTGCCTGCGACGGCGAGTCGCCGTTTACCATGCAGAGTATGAAGCTTCGCGACCTTGCTGCCCATCTCGGCGCCACTCTCCACGGCGATGGCGACACTGAGATCACCGGCGTAGCGGGCATCGAAGAGGCTCGCGCCGGACAGGTCACCTTCGTCTCCAATCCGCGCTATGCCGCCGCAGCCCGCACCACCCAGGCAAGCGCGGTCCTGGTCGCGCCGGATTTCCCGGAGATTGCTGCAGCCACACTCCGGCTGGCCAATCCCTACCTCGCCTTCGCGCATACCGTCGCCCTGCTGCACCCGCCGCCAGTCTTTCCCGCTGGTATCCACCCCACCGCGATCGTCGATCCCAGCGCCACCATCGGACCAGGCGCCCACATCGCCGCCTATGTCGTCGTCGGTAAAGGCGTGAGGATCGGCGAGAGAGCCGTCCTGCTTCCACATGTGGTCCTCTACCCTGGTGTCTCTGCGGGCAGTGATTTCTTCGCCCACGCCCACGCCGTCGTCCGCGAGGGCTGCGTGCTCGGCGACCGCGTCATCCTCCAGAACGGTGTTGTCGTCGGCGGCGATGGCTTTGGCTTCGCCAAGCGGGACGATGGCTCCTGGCACAAGATTCCGCAGTCCGGGCCGGTGCGCATCGGCAGTGATGTCGAGATCCAGGCCAACGCCTGCATCGACCGCGCCAGCATCGGCGCCACCGTGATCGCAAATGGCGCGAAGATCGACAACCTGGTGCAGGTAGGCCACGGATCGAGTGTGGGCGAGAATACCCTGCTATGTGCGCAGGTTGGGCTCGCCGGATCGACCGAGGTCGGCCGCAACGTCGTCCTTGCCGGGCAGGTCGGGGTCGCAGGCCATTGCCGCATCGGCGACGGTGTGGTCGCCACGGCGCAATCCGGCATTCCCAATGATGTTGCTGCCGGTAAAATCGTCAGTGGTTACCCGGCAATCGACAATCGTCAATGGCTCCGCGCGTCCGCAATCTTTCAACGGCTTCCTGAATTGATCAAACGATTTCCACGGAAATCCGCTGAGAAATAAAGGATTTGAATGTAGAGGCCCGGCAGCGTTCCGGGACATCCACGCATCGTAAGGCTCAAATGTCCGACATCGAGGAAATCAAGCCCGCTGGCACGGTGGTCGAGGCCGTGCAGGAAGAACCGGTTCGCGTCCTGCTGCTGGACGACCATCCGGAGAACCTGCTTTTGCGCTCCACCATTCTGCGCAAGCACGGCTATGTCGCGGAGACCGCCGACTCAGTCGAGGAAGCCGAGAAGTTGCTCGACCGCATCGACATCGCCGTCCTGGACTACCACCTCGGACATGGGCGCTTCGGCACTGATGTGGCTACCGAACTTCGCGAGCGGCGTCCGGAGGTTCCCATCATTATTCTCTCCGCCACTCTCGAACGACGCTTTGGCGGTGTCGAAGACATGCACCTGCTCAAGGGCTACAGCTCCATCGATGACCTGGTCAATGCGCTGCGCGGCTTCGAAGCCAAGCGCCGCGGCAAGCCGGTGGTCGTGGATGCGCGTGAATTCTTCTACTCCCGCATCAGCATGGCGATGGGCGATGACGTGGTGCTCGAGATCCTCGACGCCAATGGCAACTGGCAATATGTGAACGACTCCTGCGCCCGCCTGCTGGAGCGGCCGCGCGACTGGTTCCCCGGCAAGAACATGTTCGTCGAAATGCCGGAGCTGGCGCCCGACTGGCGCGACATTCTGCGCACTGTTGCGGTGCAGCGCGAAACCTACATCGACCGCACCTATCGCGGTCTACTCAACCTTCCCCGTAAGGGCGAGGGTTGGGTCTGGAACGTGCTGGCCTTTCCTCTTACCCTGCACAACAACCAGACGGGTGTCGTGCTGACCGCGCGCATCCTGGAGAGAAGGACCACGATCTAAAACGTAAGAGAGAAAGATCACACACATATCTGTGGAGAGAACGCAGAACCCCATTCGAACACCCCGCGTAGCGCTGCCGTGAAGGACACCATTAACGACACCATGAAAGTTACCTTTTTCAGCGTTGCGGCGCCCGGGCTTGCCCTTCTGCTGGCAGGCTGCCATGCCCGCCCCAGCCTGGGAACGCCGGAAGCAGCGTTCACCATCACGGTCAGGAACCAGGGCCCCGATATTCGTCAGCTCGAAGTGGATTATCCCAACGCCAGCTTTGGCCGCGATGCCGTGCCCTCTGGCGCCAGCTTCAATTACCCGCCCAAGCTGATTGGCTCCGGCCCGGTGAAGGTGACATTCAATGACGCCACCGGCAAGAGTCACACAGCAACCGGACCGGTGGTGCAGGAGGGAATGCATAAGAACCTCGTCATCTCCATCGGTGAGGACGAGGGCATCATCTTTCAGGCGCTCCCGAGCCAGCCAAGCTGATCCCGCTGGACCGTTTCACAAACGATGCTGACGCATCGGCGCGATGAGGATCAATAACTCTATGGGCCGGTCACTCCTCGCGCAGCAGCATCAGCGGATCGGCCGCCAGCGCCCGCTGCGCCGGAATCCACGCCGCGAGCAATCCCAGCAGCAGCATGATCAGGACCACGCCGCACAACACCAGCGGATCGCGCGGGGATGCCTGGTACACGATGTACGAGAGCACCTTGGTCGCTGCCAGCCCCAGCACCAGACCTGCCACCGAGCCGAGCGTCAGCAGGCGGAATGCCCGCCCCAGCGCCGCGTGCAACACCTCGCTGCGCTGTGCGCCCAGCGCAATGCGGATGCCGAGCTCGCGCAGTCGCTTGCTCACCGAATACGCCGCCATGCCAAAGATGCCCGTCACCGCCAGCATCGCGCCCAGCACACCCAGCACGCCGAGTGAAATCGTTGCTACCCGGGAAGCAAAAAGCGCGCTGTCCAGCTCTTTCGTCCATGTCGCAATCGTGAACGGCAGCCCCGCATCCAGCGTGCGCAGCTGCTCTTGCAGCGCAGTCACCAATTGCCCCGGATCGCGGTTCGATCGCACCACCAGCGTGGTCGAGCTGGTCGGCGACTGCAGGATCGGAAAGAACATCGCCGGCTTCCGGTCTTCTGTCAGCGTTCCGTACTTTCCGTCCTCCACAATGCCCACCACCTGAATGCGCGTACCGCGGTCAATCTTGTAGTACCCCCCCACCGCACTCGCCACCGAGCCAAAAACGTTACGCGCAAATTCCGCATTCACCACCGCCACACGTGGCGCTTTGCCGTCGTCGTGCCAGGTAAGCGTCCTTCCCGTCACCAGCGTTGTGCCCGCTGCATGGAAGTAACCGGGAGAGACGCGGAATTGGAATGCGTCAGCCGCCGCATTCGACGCCTTCGTGTCGGTCACGTTGTCCTTGAAGACGGTACTGGTGCTGAACCCATTCCCAGTGGCGGCCGATCGATCAATCCAACGGCGGTCACGCCCGGAATCGCTGCCACCGCATCCATCGCGTGCCGCTGCATTATCGGCACCCGATCGCCGCTATACCCGGCCATGTCCAGATCGGTG
>JBJMGC010000264.1:0-12786 GCA_045808105.1 Acidobacteriaceae bacterium
ACGGAGCAGGGAATTCAGTTCGCCGCAGCCTGCCCCGCAATCATTTCGATCACCGCAACATTCGCCGCAAACGACTCCGCCAACCCATGCCGCGCCAACAAAGCCTGCGGAGACCAGTAGCTCACCCACACCTGCCCCGCCTCATCCTCGCGCACCAGCAGCTTCAGCGGCAGATCGATCGCCACACTCGGCGCCGCCAGCATCAGCGGCGTCCCGCCCTTCGGATTACCGAAGATCACCACCTGCGTTTTTGGCATCGCCAGTCCCGCTTTCGCTGCCTCGCCGCTGTGATCGATCAGCGCAAACTCGTGGATCTGCTTTGCCGCCAGCGCCGCGCGAATTTTCGCCACCGTCTCGTCCACCGAATGTGCGCTCTTCACCGTCACCAGTCCATCCGCAATCTCCGCCATCCCGGCCACCTCGCGACCACGATTCCATCTTCCCACCACGAAGCGACGCCCTCATCGTCGTTTTCATCCGGAGCAAAGCGAAGAGCCTGCCCTGAGGCTGTCGAAGTGACCCGCCGCCCGTAAACCCAAACCAAGACATCCAACGTGAGCGACAACGGAGCGAACCCCGCAAAACGCGCCGCAGGCGCAGTTGCCCGGACGGCAAGTCCTAGTGAGCGCCTGCTGACATCGCGTCGTTGAATCCTCGAAACGCCGCGTCGAAATCCCCATTCTTCTCCGCATACCGCAGCGGCAGCACCCGCTCCACCAGAATTTCCTTTGCGTCCGGCTGCTCCTTCAGGATCTTCATCGTCTCCGCAATGTAATCCTTCAGCGGCATCGCACGCGGATCGCTCGCCTGCCGGCTGCCCATGAGCTCCGTCTGCACATACGGCGGCACCAGCTCCAGCACCTCGATCTTCGTTCCCCGCAATTGATAACGTAACGTCAGCGAGTACGAATGTATCGCCGCCTTGGTCGCGCAGTAGGTCGGTGTCATCGCCATCGGCAGATACGCCAGTCCAGACGACACCGTCATGATCGTCGCCTCCGGCTGCTTCCGCAGCTGCGGTAGCAGCGCCGCCGTCAGCCGCATCGGGCCTAGCAGGTTGGTGGTGATGATCGCTTCCGCATCCGTCAGGCTCTCCCTCTCCTCCAGCAGATTCTCCGGCCTCATGATGCCCGCGTTGTGGATCACCACATTCAGGGTCGGATACTCCTTCGCCATCCTCGCCCCAAAGCTGCGGATCGCCTCTGCGCTCTCAATGTCGAGCTGCGCCGACTTCATCCCCGGATTCGTCCGCGTCGTCTCGTCCAGCACCTGTTGCCGCCGCCCCGCAATGATCACCGTGTTGCCCAGCGCGTGAAAGGCCTCGGCCAGCCCGCGCCCAATGCCCGAGCCGCCGCCCGTAATCAGGACGGTGTTTCCCGTCATCTTCATAATTCCGTCTCCTCATCTGCAATCTAAGCTCTATACTCTCTTTTGGGAAGTAGGCACCTGAAAGTACTGTACTTACCACTAGGAGAGTGAAGCCTTTATGAGAGTCTCCTTACCAGCCAACTCTTCACAGCTCGCAACCGTCAAGACGAAGCGCGTCAATAAAGACGGCAAGGTAAAGCCCGCGCCGCGCCATCCGCCTGACGAGGTCGACCCGAAAATCGAAAAGCTTGTCCGCGAAATCATCGAGCGCGTCGCCGACAAGTGGACCATGCTCATCCTCGAAGTCCTCGAAGAGCACGGCGCCATGCGCTTCACCAGTCTTGGCAAATCGGTGCATGGCATCAGTCAAAAGATGCTCACCCAAACCGTGCGCCAGATGGAAAGCGACGGATTGGTCAAGCGCACCATCTATCCCGTCATCCCGCCGCGCGTCGAATACCAACTCACGTCGCTCGGCCGCAGTCTCGGCGCTGCCTTCTGCGGCGTCTGGATCTGGGCCGAACAGCACCACGATGAGATCACCCGCGCCCGCCGCAATTTCAGTGAAAGAACATCCGCAGCGCGTTCGCGCATCCCTGAGTCATCCTGAACGTAATCCCTGAAACGTAATCGAAGACGGGTGCCCCACATCTCGCCTTTGAGATGTCGCATCCAGCGCACGATGAAGGATCTTGAGAAGCGCCGGCCTACTTATCCATATCTTCAAACGCAAAGCGGCCAAGTTCAAACGGATGCGACGTCTGCGGCTTCGAGTTCAATGCATTGAATGGGTAAGGATCAGTCGTCATCGTCGGAAAGCCCCAGATCTTTCCCGTCCGCAAATCCACCACCATCCTCCCGTACAGTTGCTTGCTGCCGTCCGAGGACTTCAGCATCTGCACGCCCGGCTCGATAAACACCGGATACGCAGTGTTTTGTGCACGCGCGGCATCAGGAGCCACATAAGGCCGGATCGCAATCGCACTCAACGCAATCGCAATAAGCGACAGCAGAAACTTCGTCACGAAATCAGTCTTCATTGTCTAACCTCAAAATTCTGATCATGCATGTGTCGTCCTCTGCGTCTCGCCGGCAGCCGGGTGCCCCACATCTCAAAGAGATGTGGACCTCAGGTCGCCAAGTGGGAGCCAACTCCACAACCTGCTCCGCCTGCAAGGGCAAGTCGCTAGTCCCCAATGCGAATGCGTATGCCGCCCCGTACAGCCTGCTTCTGGCCCAGGGTCAGCGTCGGTGTGCGTCCCACTTCA
This sequence comes from Acidobacteriaceae bacterium, assembly GCA_045808105.1. Taxonomy (GTDB): domain Bacteria; phylum Acidobacteriota; class Terriglobia; order Terriglobales; family Acidobacteriaceae; genus KBS-83. The sequence continues at coordinate 2,637 of JBJMGC010000264.1, forward strand.
ATCCGCCGGTCCAGCAGATTCTCCGCCGCCACAAACGCCTCATAGCGCTTGTGGAAAGTATGCGACGCATACGCATTCATGGTGAAGAACCCGGCCAGCCGAAATGTATTCACGTCGTCGTCATACTGCTGCCCGCTCGCCCGCGCCTCCAGTGCCAGCAACCCCAGCCGCCGGTCCTGTCCTCGCAGTTGCACCGACCCCGTCTGGTGCGGCACCTGAGGAATCCAGTTCCCCACCAATGACGGCTGCTGGTCAAAGCGCGTCACCGTCGCATCGGCATACTGGTAGCCGCCCACCGCAGTCAGCCAGTGCACCGGCTGCCACTCGCCTTCCAGCCCCACGCCGCGGCTCGCAATCTGTCCCAGGTTCGCGCGCTGCTTGGTAATCGATGTCGGTGTCGTGCTGATCGTCAAGGCCGTGATCGGCCGGTTCACGATGGTCCAGAAGTAGCTCGCGCGCAGCGTCGCATTCCATCCCGCCGGCGTCAGCACCACGCCCGTCTCCCAGCCCGTCGCCCGCTCGGAGCGCAGACTCGTGTTCTTCAGCGTCAGCTCCTGCCCTACCTGCCCGTTCCGATACAGCTCATTCTCCGTCGGCGATCGATACGCGCGGAAGCCCATCGCTGTCAGCGCAACTGAAGGCCCCAGCCGCCGCACCACGCCTAGCCTCGGATTCGCCACTGTCTCGGTTACCTGTGGCAGCGGCCCGGGTTTGGGCAACGTCTGCACAGCGTCGAAGTTCTGGAAATGATCGATGCGCCCGCCGGCACTCAGCGTCCATTGCCGCGGCGTCCACACCGCCTCGCCGTACACACCCGTCGTTCGCTGCCGCGCGGAAATCAGCGTCCGCACTCCGGTAATTGTCGCGATCTCGTTGTCCTCGCCGCGCACATCGCGCGTATCCGCGCCCCCCAGCACCACTAGCCGCGCGCCCAGCGGCTGCGTCCATCGCGCCGCAGCGCCCAGCTGATCGCTCGGCGTCTGCGCAAATCGCGTCAGCCTCTCTGCCGTACGCGTCGCATTCACAGAAGAGAAGCTCTGCCGGAAGTGTTCCGCGCTGCCGTACGCGCGCAGCAGCAGCGACCCACCCTGCGCCGCAGCGGGCGACCAGTCCACTCCCGCCTCGTATCGCCAGATTCGCGTGCCGTTGGTCGTCAGCGGCGTGCCGTTGCTACGCGCCTCATTCATGACGTTGCCCAACAGAAACGCTCGCCCCGCGCTCCAGTCGCGCTCGCCCACCACGCGCCCATTCTGCGCATGCACGTTCGACTTCACGTCCACCGGCCCCCGCTGCTCCGGAGCCACCAATATGTAACCATCGGTGAGCACAACCCCACCAGTCGCCAATCCCGACCAGCCGCCTCCACCGGCATTTCTGACCGTCCCGCTCAGCAGCCCAGCCTCATCAAAGGTGTGAAACGTCCCTTCGCTCGATACTAGCTCCGCATGGTTGCGCGCCGCCGTCACCGGCAGCATCTCCACCACCCCGCCAATCGCGCTCGAGCCGTACAGGTCGCTCGCGCCGCCGCGCACCACTGTCACCCCGCCAATGCTCAGCTCCGGCAGCTCATCCCAATAAATCCATCCGCCGAAGGCGTCGTTCAGCGGAATCTCATTCGCCAGCACCAGGGTGCGGCTTGCCGCCGTCGATCCCAACCCGCGCAGCGACACGCCCTGCGACGTCGGATTCGCCACCAGCGAGCTCGATCGCCGGAACAGCTCAAACCCTGTCACCTGCCGCAGCCTGTCGTCCAGCGTCACCGGAGCAGCGCTACGTAATTCTTCCCCGGTCACCAGCCGCACGCTCGCCGGGCTCGCGCTCTCGGCCAGCGGCGTCCGGTAGGCGGTCACGGAAACCTCCTCATGGGCCCCCGACGGCGACAAGACCACGCGCGTGGCCGCATCCGCCTTCACGTCTGCCTCGGCGAACGACGCAGCCTGCACCCGGATCACGCCGAGATCTGCAACGCAGGGAAGAACAAATTCTCCCTCTAGTCCGCTCTTTGCCGTGACAGCACCCGCCGTCAGCATCGCTCCGGCAATCGGCGCGCCCGACCCATCCACCACCGTCCCGCGCACATCCTTCGTGCCCGTCCCGCAGGGTTCCGCCGCGCCCGCCGCCGCAAGCGACAGCGCGGCGCTCATCAGCCATACGGCTCGCCTTACAATTTGTCGCCTGGGGCGCATGCTTGATCATCCCACGCGGCGCAAGCACCTTCCTATGCCACCTCCGGCACATCCTTGAAACCAGCAAAACACTGCATGAGCGCAAAGTCGGGTGCCGCCGCACTCAGGCGAAGCTCAGGAACCGAATCGCCCAAAAACACCAAACGTCAGCGGCCATAGGGAGCGAATCAAGCAAAAACGCGCCGCAGGCGCATCTGCCCGTGTGGCCAGCACTATAGATGCAGCATGCGCGGCAGATTCCAGTGCATCGCCACGCTCACCATGCGCAGCAGGAAGCACGCAGCGCCGCCCGCCAGCATCGCCACCGCGCGCGGCGCCTTCAACTTCAGCGCCAGCACCATCACCAATCCACCCGCCAATGCCGCTGACGCATACACGTCCCGGTGCAGCACGGCCGGCACTCGTGCCAGCAGCAGATCGCGTAGCGTGCCGCCACCCACTCCCGTGATGCCGCCCATCATCACCGCCATTGTCGGGTGCATCTTGTAATCCAGCGCCTTCTCCACACCCGCAATCGCAAACAGCGACAGCCCCGCCGCATCCAGCGTCACCAGCAGCTGATCGGGCAAACTCCGCTCCCAGTAATAAAGGAGCGATGCGCCGCCTGCCCCCAGGAACGCGATTCCGAGATACCGCCAGTCGCGAATCGCCGCCGGCGGCACCGCGCCAATCAACAGATCGCGAACAATGCCGCCACCCACCGCCGTCACAAACGCCAGCACCAGCAGCCCCAGCGCATCCAGGTTGCCGCGAATCGCCGCCAGCGCGCCTTCCAGCGCAAACACCAGGGTCCCCAGCAGGTCGAAAGCATTCAGCAGGGAATCGGAGTTAGCCCGCAACCGCTCCGCAACCGTAGGCATGCAAGCGAGTGTACCGGCGGCGCGTATCGAGAAAGGCCAGAAAGAATCGCGGGTGCCACATCTCGGGTTTGAGATGTGGGGCCTGTCCACAACCGGACGGCACTGCCCATCACCGCACAATCCAATCCCGCAATCTCCCCCACAAATCCAACAAATCGGCCACTTCTCCGCGGCCCCACAGTTGCTCCAATCCACCGCGGGAGAGCACCCATGCAAAGACTCCTCGCCGACCTCCGCTACGCTCTGCGACAGCTTCGCCGCAGTCCCGGATTCGCCGCCACCGCCATCTTGACTCTTGCCCTCGGCGTCGCCGCCAACGTCATCGTCTTCGGCGTCATCGACGCGCTCTTCTTCCGCTCCGCATTTCCCGAGGGCCACCAGCTCTCCTTCATCCAGCAGCGCGAGGCCGGCGCTGTCAGCCAGTCCTTCCCCGTCTACCGCGACCTGCGCGTCCGCAACCGCACCTTCTCCCAGATCGGCGCCTATCGTTTCATTGAGGTGGGGCTCGCCGCCAACGGTCATCCGCAGCCCCGCTGGGCCGTTGAAGCCACTGGCAGCTACTTCGACGCACTCGGCGTCACCCCGTTGCTCGGCCGCTTCTTTCATGATGGCGACGACACCCACGGCGCCAACGGCAGTCCCTACGCCGTGCTCAGCTACGCCACCTGGAAGTCCGACTTCGCCGGCGACCCCAACATTGTCGGTCGCACCATCCGCATCTCGCAGCAGCCCTTTGTGGTTCTCGGCGTTGCACGTCCGGGCTTTCACGGCACCGAGCGCTTCCTGCATCCCGATCTCTGGACCGATCTCTGGAATGAGCAGCAGATCGAGGGCTACAGCTTCCTCGACAACCGCCGCAATCAAAATATCTGGATCATGGGCCGCCGCCTCCCCGGTGTCACCGTAGGCCAGGCGCAGACGGACCTCAATCGAGTCGCGCAGGAGCTGGCCCGCGCGTACCCCAACGACGAGTCAGGCCTCACCTTCCGCCTCACGCCCCTCGGCTTCATCGGGTCTTTCTTCGGCGGTCCGCTGCGCAGCTTCCTCGGCGGGCTCATGTTCCTCGCCGCGTTGGTGCTGCTTGCTGCCTGCGTCAATCTCGGCGGACTCTACGCCGCCCGCGCCTCCGACCGCACCCGCGAGCTCGCCATCCGCGCCGCGCTCGGCGCTACACGCGCTCGCATTGCTCTTCAGCTCATCATCGAATCGCTCGCCGTCTCGCTCATCGGCGGCTCACTCGGCTTTCTTCTCGCGCGTGCCACGTTGCACGCCCTCAGCGTTTACCGTCCGCCCTTCGATTTCCCCGTAGCCGTCGCGGTCGAGCCCGGTCCCGCCGTCTTCTTCTTCGCGCTCGCGCTCTCCGTCGCCGCCGGACTCTTCTGCGCTCTCGCTCCAGCGCGCCAGGCCGCTCGCGCCGACGTGCTCAGCGCCATCAAGGCCTCCGGTTCCACCGCATCCTTCGGCCGCCGTCTCGCCCTGCGCGATCTATTGCTCCTGGTCGAAGTCACGCTCTGTTGCGTTCTCGTCACTGCCGCCTTCGTCTCCGTCCGCGGTCTCGCCCGTTCCCTCAGCGCGCCGCTCGGCTTCCATCCCGCAAACGTCACCGTCGTCTCGCTCGACTTCAACCTCGCCCACTATCACGACGTCACCGCGCTGCCCGCGCAGCGCCGCATCCTCGACGCAGCCCTCGCCCTCCCCGGCGTCTCCAGCGCCGCGCTCTCCAGCAGCGTGCCCCTCGACCTCATCGGCAACAGCACTACCGGCATCTATCCCGAAGGCAAAGCCCCGCTGCGTCACCCCGACGAACTCTTCGGCGCCCAGTACTACAGCATCTCGCCGCGCTACTTCGAAACCGCGGGCACCCGCATCCTTCTCGGCCGCGACGTCACCTGGCACGACGACAAAGACTCCCCACCCATCGCCATCGTCAACCAGACCTTCGCTCGCCGTCTCTTCGGTACGCCCAACGCCCTCGGCCGCGTCTTCCGCGATGGCAGCGGCGGCAATCTCACCATCGTCGGCGTCGTCGAAGACGGCAAGTACGGCTCACTCACCGAAGAGCCTGCTCCCGCCCTCTTCTACTCCGTCGCACAAAATCCCGACACCGACATGCACGTCCTCATCCGCACCACCACACCCGCCACCCTCGCGCGCCCGCGCCTCGCCGCTGCGCTCACCAGCATCGTCCAGTCTGTCGATCCCAACCTGCCCATCGGCTCCATTGCGCCCTGGCAGCAGATCATCGCCCCTGTCCTCCTTCCAGCGCGTGTCGCCACCATCGCCCTCGGCATTCTCGGCGTGCTCGCCCTGGCCCTCGCCATCACCGGCATCTTCGGCCTAGCGTCCTACTCCGTCGCCCGCCGCATGCGCGACTTCGGCATCCGCCTCGCCCTCGGCGCGCCGCGTCAGAGCATCCTCAACAGCGCAATCGGCCGCGTCGCCATCATCGTCCTCATCGGCTCTTCTCTCGGAATGCTGCTCGGTCTCGCCAGCACCCGCATCCTTGCCGCCATCGTCTACGGCGCCAGCGCCACTGACCCACTCGTCGTCTGCGCGGTCGTCCTCACCATGCTCGCCACCGGCATTCTCTCCGCCGCACTACCCGCCCGCCGAGCCCTACACATCGAGCCCGCCTCCTTATTACGCGAAGAGTGAGCGCAGTCGCTCCCAACCCTCCACTGTTGTCATCAACCGCAGCCCAAGTCACTTGTCATCCCGACCGGAGCGAAGCGCAGTGGAGGGATCTGCTTCTGATACCCGGTGCACCGCATCTCGCTTTTGAGATGTGGATCTCATTGAGCTGACTCGCTGACTTGCCGACTCGCTACACATGGAACAACCGGTCGGCCCCAAACACCAGCGCCAGCGTGATCGCAGCAATCGCAACCTCACCCAGAGCGCCAATCGCAAGCGGCCGCCATCCCTGCTTCCCCAACTCGCGAATATTCGTACGCAGCCCCACGCCGGCAAACGTCAACAGAAACGCCCACCGCGACAAATTCCCCAGTGCCGTCAACTGCGGCTTGGTGAACACCGCCACGCTCGCCAGCAGCGAGATCAGCAGAAACCCGAGCACGAACCGCGGAAACTTCTGCCACAGGAAACGCGCCTTGTTGCCCACGCGCTGCGCCTCGCCGCGCGACGACCAATACAGCGCATACCCCAGCACCACGAAGCCGATCATCGCATTACGCGTCGTCTTCACCAGCACGGCAAACCGTCCCGCCACATCCGAGTACAGCGCGCCCGCGGCCGTCGCCTCCGCTGTGTTGTCCACCGCCAGCCCCGCCCACAACCCATACGCGTGGTCGCTCAGGTGAAGGCTGTGCGCAATCAGCGGAAACGTAAACAGAGACAGCGCACCCAGCGCCAGGATCGCCGCAATCGCCGTGGACGATTCTTCCTCGTCCGCATCGATCGCACCCTGCGTCGCAATAATTGCCGACACGCCGCACACCGCCGAGCCCACCGCCAGCAGCGATGTCAGCTTCGGCTTCAAGCCGAACGCGCGCCCCAGCCCATGCATCAGCGCCAGCGCCAGCGTGATCTCGATCGCCACCAGTCCCAGGCTGATCCCGCCCAGCCGCAGCACATCTCCCAGCAGAAAGCGCGAGCCCAACAGCACTATCCCCACCTTCAGCCAGAAGTCATAGGTGGCCACGCCCGCCGCAAAGATCTTCGGCAGGCCTACGGTATTCGCCAGCACCAGGCCGATCAGAATCGCCCACAGCACATACTCGATATTCGGCAGCGTCAGGTGGTGCGCCTTGCCGTAGCGCGCAATCGACTGCTCGATCACCTTTCCCGCAAGGCCCACCGCCGCCAGCAGCAACAGCCCCGGCAGCAGCCGCAAGAATCGCAGCGGCAGTGGTTCGCGTGAGGGAAGGGAAGCGGCCACGTTCGCGGCGACACCGGAAGAAGTAACAGACGGAGTGACAGAAGATGTAGTCATCGCCGCCTCACCACTTCACCGTGTTCAGGATATGCAGCTTCACCAGCGCCGCCAGCGCCAGCGCCAGCAGAACCGCCCAGCTATCGAGCGACAACCTCGCGCCCGGTGTAGATATGTGTGTCTTTGCCTCGTTGCTCATGGCATCGTCCTTCCGGTAAATCGATGGCTAACTGCAGATAGGTGAGCCAGCTTTACGGAGAGCAAATGCAGAACGCCCGGCCGCAGAGATGGCTGCGACAGGGCGTTCGGACTTCAGAGCTTGTTATGTCCCGATCAGTGAGTTATCAACACGAACCGTGCTCCATCCGAACCCGGCGCAGCAGGCGGCAACAACATTGCGCGGCGATTCGGAAAGAACTCGACATAGCTTGAAGCTAAGTAACAGAGCGATGTATGTCAACCGGGACAGTATGAATTTCCCGTCAGGGCATCAGGAAAAATGCTCTAAACTACCCTGTCTCTACATAAGAACAGGGATTCATGCCCGAAAAGCGTACGCGCACCAAGCAATCCGGTAAGGACAAGCCAGCCCGCACCCCGGCAAAGCAAACGGAGTTGACCGACCGGCAGTTTTCCCTCGTCTCCAAGGCCCTCGCAGAGCCCCGCCGCTACGAGATCCTCGCCGAAATCGGCCGCAACGACTGCGCCACGCCCTGCTCCTGCCTCAACGAAAAGCAGACCATCAGCCCCGCCACCCTGTCCCACCACATGAAGGAACTGGAAAACGCCGGCCTCATCCGCATCGAGCGCCACGGCAAATTTGCCAACCTCATCCTCCAGCGCGACGTCCTCCGCGCCTATCTCGACCGCCTCGCCAGCATCTGAACAGGGGTCCACCTTATTTCCCGCATCCTTCCCCATCCTCCAACATCTCTTCTTCAGTTCGATAAACATGGAAATATCGAACCAAGGAGAAAGCACATGAGCAAGCTTCAGGGAAAGGTCGCCGTCGTCACCGGCGCGTCCAAGGGCATCGGTGCGGAGATTGCCCGCGACCTCGCCGCTGCCGGCGCCTCCGTCGTCGTCAACTACGCATCCAGCCGCGAAGGCGCGGATAGAGTTGTCGCCGACATCACTGCCAAAGGTGGCAAGGCCATCGCCGTGCAAGCCAACGTCGCCATCGCCGGCGATGTCGACCGCCTCTTCGCCGAAACCAAGAAGGCCTACGGACACGTCGACATCCTGGTCAACAACGCCGGTGTCTACAGCTTCTCGCCGCTCGAAGGCGTCACTGCCGAAGACTTCCATCGCCACTTCAATATCAATGTGCTCGGCCTGCTCCAGACCACGCGTGAAGCGCTCAAGATCTTCAATCCAGCAGGCGGCAGCGTCATCAATGTCGGCTCTGCCATTACCCATGTCAATCCGCCGAACACCGTCGTCTACACCGCCACCAAGGGCGCAGTCGATTCCATCACCGCCGTGCTTGCCAAGGAACTCGCGCCGCGCAAGATTCGCGTCAACTCCATCAACCCCGGCGTTGTGGCGACAGAAGGCACCGTCACCGCCGGCGTCGTCGGCAGCGATTGGGAAAAGGAGTTGGTCGCCGACACGCCACTCGGCCGCATTGGTCAGCCCAACGACATTGCGCCCCTCGCCACCTTCCTGGCTTCGAACGACTCCGGCTGGCTCACCGGCGAGCTCCTCACCGGCTCCGGCGGGCTGCGGTAAATCCAGCTCGACTCAGGCTTCCCGCATTTCGTCACGAAAACTCTGTGCCCCACACCTTGCGTTCAAGACGCCTCACGTCTTGAGTCAAAGACGTGGGGCATTCTTTTGTTCATTGCTGTACGGTATTGGTGACACGAGGGGCCCTCAAACTGCAGGAGTGCCGAGCATGCCTAATCTATTCGTAGCAATCATCGTCACTTCTGCCTTGTTCTCCGGAATCCTTAACGCACAAACCGCGCCACCCACCGCCGTCGCGATCACGACACATGACCGTCAATACTTCCGCGATATCGCATCGCACAGCTTCGCCGTCCCACCTGGCGCCTCCGCCTACACAATCGCCCAGCAGCTCACCCCCTGGCTCGCCTCGCCCGATCCCGAGCTCCGCGACACCCTCGCCTACACCATTCTCGACGTCTGGATCCGCCACGGGCAGCTCAATGATCAGCAACTCCTCACCATGCTCCCGCCCCTCCAACAGAACCTCACCAGCAACATCGGCGAGTCCGGCACCGACTCGGTCTTCAAGCGCTCCTTCTCCGCGCTCACCCTCGCCTCGCTCGCAGAGCGCGATCTCCAGCAATCCTTTCTCTCGCCCACTCAGTACCGCGACCTGCTCTCCAGCGCGCTCGCTTACCTGCGCGACGAGCGCGATACCCGCGGCTTCGACCCAACCAGAGGCTGGATCCATTCCACCGCCCACACTGCCGACCTGCTCGCCGCCCTCGCCCGCAATCCGCGTTTCACCCCCGCCGATCAGCAGGCGCTCTTTACCGGCGTCGAACAGCGCCTCCGTACCGCCGGTCGCATCTACACCTTCGGCGAGCAGGATCGCCTCGCCGTCGCTCTCCTCTACGTCATCACGCGCGATGACTTCCATCTCACCCATTTCCAGAACTGGCTCGAGTCCGTCCAACAGGACAGCGTCGTCTGGGAGAAATCGCCGCCCGATCCCATCCAGCTCGCGCTCTTTGAAAATCACACCTACCTGCTCGAAGCCTTACTCGCCCGCATGCCCACCCAGACACCGCTCTCTCCCGCAGCCACGCAGGCGCGTGATGCCGCCCGCGCCGCCCTCCGCAAGCGCTAAATTCAACGACGACGGGTGCCCCATCCTGGCGAAGCTAGAAAGCAAAACCCAACGTGAGCGACCAAACGAAGCGAACCGGCCAGCTCGCGCCACCGGCGCCTCTGCCTGCATGGCAAATGCCGGACGCGAGTAGTAACTATCTACGCCGCTGATCCCGCGATACTCTAGTGCACGCGGCCCTGCCGCTGCGCTGGAGGACAAACATGCGGGCGAGAACAATCCTGGCAACTGTATTCGCAACCTTATTGGTGGCATTTAGCACTGGTGCTGTCGCCCAGGCTGCCGCGCCCTCCGCGCCCTCCATCACCTCCACTGCGGCTTTAAGCCACGCCGTCATCGTCAGCATCTCCGGAGGCACGCTCGGCGCAACTATCCACTACACCATCGATGG
>JBJMGC010000265.1:0-7092 GCA_045808105.1 Acidobacteriaceae bacterium
AAACATCCGGATCATTCTCGCTGTCGGCGGACAGCACGAATGCGATGACCTGCGTCTCGCACTTGAATCCTTCCGCAAACATGGGACGGATCGGCCGATCAATCTGTCGGCTGGTGAGCACTTCCTTCTCGCTCATGCGGCCTTCGCGCTTGATGAAGCCTCCGGGGAAACGTCCGCCGGCGTAGGTGTATTCGCGGTAATCGACGGTGAGGGGAAAGAAATCGATGCCTTCGCGCGGCTCAGCCGAAGCTACGGCAGTGACCAGCACAACGGTGTCGCCCTGCGTCACTAATGCCGCACCAGGGGCTTGCTTGGCCATACGGCCGGTTTCAAAGGTCAGTCGCTTGCCGCCGGCAAGCTCTACAGATACTTCTTGTTTCATGGAATCCTCGTTTTCTGTGCAGCGCAGGAGATGATGTCGCTCCAGGCAGGAAGGCGTGCAGCGCCCAGGAAGAACTCCGGGCGCGCGGCATGGTTCGCACGCGACCTCCTCTCAGCCATCGCAGCGAGTGGAAGTGTGCAAAAACAACGTGCGGCATGGCCCCTGAAGGAGCCACGGCCGAATCCCGCGTCGCTGTCACTGGAAGCGTGCGATAAAAGGGGCAAGGTGAACGGGCTTACTTACGAATGCCGAGCTTGCCGATTACGTCGCGGTAGCGGACGGAGTCGCTGGTCTTCAGGTAATTCAGAAGACGGCGCCGCTTGCTCACCAGCATCAATAGACCACGGCGGGATGCATGGTCCTTCTTGTGGGTCTTGAAATGTTCGGTCAGCTCGCCTATCCGCTCGCTGAGAATCGCGATCTGCACCTCGGGACTACCCGTATCCGAATCGTGTGTCCGGAAGCGGGAGATCACCTCTGTCTTCTTTTCTGTTGCCAGCACGCTTACCTCTCTATGCTCTCTATCGAATCCACTCTCTAAGTGTCTGCCATAAGAGTAACATAGAGTGCTTTTTTGAGAACAACTGAATACTCGTGAATGGGGCGATTTAATGGACGGCGATCTCCGTCTTGCCACCCTCTCTGGGATTGTTCTTGTCGAGCACGAAGGTCAGCAGCACCATGATGGTCGAGACCGCCGCCAGCGCAAAGTACACATCCACGTAGCCTTGTGCCTGCGTCTGCGTTAGCAGCGTGGTGTAGGTGCGAACCTGCGCGCCGGCCGGTGCGTTGGCTCCGCCCAGGTGATTGGCCAATGCGTTAGTGGTGGCCTGAATGCGCTGTTGGAACACGGCATTCCCTGGATGTACATTTCTGAGCAAGGTCGTCTGATGAAAGGCCGTGCTCTCCGTGACGAACGCGCCGGTCAGGGAGATCAAGACCGACCCGCCGATGTTGCGCGCGAAGTTGATCAGACCCGAAACCTGGTTATTCGCCTCACGCGGCAGTCCAAAATACGCCGCCGTTGTCACGGAGACAAAGACGAACGGGATTGCAACAACCTGCACGATACGCAGCCACGAAGCAAAGCCAAAGCTCATCCCCAAGTTCAGCCGAACGGCTGAGTAGAAGAATCCGAAGGTATAGAGGATGAAGCCAAAGGCAATGATGTTGCGGGCGGGAAAACGGGAGATCGCCTGGCCAGCTAGCGGAAACATGAAAAGCAAAACAATTCCGCCGCCGGACAGGGCAAGACCCGCGATGGTTGCCGTATATCCGAGCAGCTGCTGCGTGAATTGCGGCTGTAACACAGTCGATGCATTCAAGAGTCCTCCCGTAATCAGCATCAGGAAGGAACAAACAGCGAAATTTCGGTATTTATAGAGCCGCATGTGAATGATCGGCTCTTTCGCACCTGAGATCTCCCACCAGATCAACGCAATCATCGAGATCGCAAACGTGATCGCATAGAAACGAATCCATGGTGACCCAAACCAGTCCCACTCCTCTCCTTTGTCCAGGAATATTTCGAGGGAGCCCATGGAGATCACCAGCAACACGACTCCGACATAGTCCAGTCGCCACAGGTTGGCTCGGGAGGGTTTCAGATAGGGCGGATCCTCCACCAGCATCTGAACCAGGAATAGTGCAGCAATGCCGATCGGGATGTTGATGTAAAAAATCCAGTGCCAGCTATAGTTGTCCGTCAGCCAACCCCCGACGGTCGGGCCGATCGACGGGGCCAACACAGCGACGACGCCGTAAAGCGAGAACGCCAGACCGCGTTTGCTCGGCTCGAACGAGTCCGCCATGATGGCCTGCGCCATGGGCTGGAGACCTCCGCCGCCGGCTCCCTGGACCACGCGAAAGAACAGCAGCAGTCCCAGCGAAGGAGCGAGACCGCATAGAAACGAGGCCGTGGTGAAGATCATGATGCAGAGCATGAAGAAGTTCTTGCGACCGACCACGCTGGATGCCCAGCTGCCCATGGGCAGCACCACGGCATTCGCGACCAGATATGTCGTCAGCACCCAGGTGCTCTCGTCGCGGCTGGCGCCGAGGCCGCCTGCAATATACGGCAACGCCACGTTCGCGATCGAGGTATCGAGTACCTCCATGAAGGCAGCCATGGCCACGGTCGCAGCAATCACCCAGGGATTCGTCTTCGGCTTCCATGCCGTCATGGGAACTGCTGCTGCCGCTGCTGCCATGTCGTCGTCTTGCTCCCGCCGGATGGGGCTCGCCCTGCGCAAATAGTACGGCTGATAAGCGCGGCAGAACCTGAGTAGTTTCGCTAGATAGATGCAAAAGCAGCGAAAGCCGACTCCGAAATTGGGCAGAAACGTGTCTCGTCGGACCAATTTCTTTGCTAAACGTTGGAGGTCGTGAAACGGCGCAATTTGAGGCGGGCCGCGCTATTATTTCTTCGCGTCGAGCTGTCCAGTCCAGTGCAGAAACCGGATCAACTCTCCCTTTTCCTGCCACACGAAGCGGAAGAAGTCTCGCGCGCTTATGCTGTGTGCCTCACGGCCGGAGTAGGTCTCGATGCGCCAGCGCAGATATTCGCTGCGCCAGGGTCGCAAGCGGTGCCCACGCGTGGCATTCCAAAGAAATCGCACCGCAGTTCGCATCGACATCGGGCTCCGACAGCAAGTATAGAGGTCAGGTTCAATGCTGCCTCAGGCCTGCCGCTTTGCCAATCAACACGGCGCTTACATGCGGTCAAAGAGAGTTCCCTGTTTCTCAATGGTCACGATGACGGATTCGAGCGCCGACTGCTGCGTCTGGTTAGAGGAAATTTGCGTTGCTACCGTTGGCAAATCCGCCTGCAGCAGATTCGTTTGGTTTGCCAGCAGTTGCGTCTGCTCCTCGGAAGCATACGACGAAGTCGATTGAAAGCGGTTGATCGCGCCGTCGAGCGACGCGCGCTGCGTGCTCACTTGCGAAAGCGCCGCCCCCAGCTGCGACGTCAAGGAAGTGGTCGCCGCCGTATTGCCCGACGAAAAACCCTGGATCAGCGCATTCAGCGTGCCAAGAAGGTCGCCGCCGGTTGCGGTGAACACCTGCTGCCCCGGCAGGTTCGTGGCAATCGACTGCCCACCTGGGGTGCTCACATGATTCACCACGTTGTCACCTGTGTAGGTGACGCTGGCGGGGCTGGTGGAGGTGTCCAGTTGGAAGGGCTGGCTGCCGTTCTGGCTTCCGGAGAAGAGATATTTGCCGCTGTAACTTGTGTTCGCCAGGCCCAGGATCTCATCGCGAATGCTGGTGAGCTCCGCGGCGACGCTGGATTGATCGCTGGCATTGTTGGTGCCGTTGTTTCCTGCGGTAGCAACCGAGATGGCGTGATTGATCTGGTCGACCACCGATCCGAGCGTCGAATCGGCAACCTGCATCATCGAGGTGGTCGTCGACGCAGTCTGTGTAAATGTGCTGTCTGCGGCAATTCGTGCTGAGAACTGCACATTCTGTGACGCCGCGTTCGGGTCATCGCCCAATCCGCTGAGCCGTACACCGCTGGATATTTCGCTGGAAAGCGCCTGTTGTTGCGCCGTGCTCCGGGAAAGCGCCGCGGTGAGCTGCTGCATGTAGTTTGCATTGACGTTCATCGTCCGTTCTCCAATTCGCTAAGCGCTCACAGCAGTCTCGGTGCCCAGATTGATCGCGCTTGCCATGACTGAATTCAGAATGGTCAATATCTTGGAGGCTGCTTGGTACGACTGCTCAAACGTCTGCAGGAGCGCTGCCTGTTCATTCATGTCCACGCCAGATAACGCGCTTTGCTGTGATTGGAGCTGCGTCAGAGAGGCACTCTGGGATGCCTGGGTGGTGGTCGCTTCGCTTACCTTTGTGCCAATCTGACCCACCAGTCCTGCATACGATGCTGTTGGCGTCTGGCCCCCTACAATTGCTGCCAAAGCCAGAGCGGCCATAGCGGTAGCATTCGACCCGTCCTGCGTTCCGGCGCCAGTGGCCGACGCGGCCACCCCATTCGGATTCGTCAGCACGACCGATATCGCACTCGCTGCTCCAGTGGCGCCACTACCCAGAGAGAAGATCGCTGCGCCGCCGTTCCCATTCGCATCTGTTCCGCTTGCCTGCTGCGCGTTAACCGAGGTCCCCACGCTCCATGCCAACTGGTCGACCGACGCAAGAGCGCTGGGAATATCTGAGTCCCGTGCCTCAAGCGCGCCGCCGATCTGGCCGCCTCCGTTGGTCATAGCCGAGGTCTGGTCCACTCCGCCCAGCAACAGGTGGGTGACGCCACCTGAGCTCCGCGTCTGGACATCTACGCTCTGGCCGCCCGCCACCAGCACAGCACCGGAGGTCGTTGTAATGGTGAGGTTGTTGTTTTCATTCGTGATCTGATGAATGCCGATCAGCTGCGATAACTGCTGAATATCGTATTGCCGTTGATCTTCAAGCGTGCCCCCATCGCTGCTGGGACTGCTGGTGCTGATCTTCGCGTTCAAACTCGCGATGTCGCTGGTGAGCGAATTCACCTGGTCGGCAGCCGACGCAATGGATCCGTCAAGACCCGCCTTCTGCTGTTCCAAGCTGCTTGAGACCTGGTTGAACGCTGCAGACAGCGTCTGCGCCGCAGAGAGCACCCCGGTTCTTAGACTGGAGTTGGAAGGGTCGGCCGAGAGCGATGAGAAGCTTTCAAAAAACGCCGTCATCTGCTGGCCGATGTCGGCGACACCGCTGCTATGGCTACCTGTGGCGCTGATCGCGCCCGAAAACAAGGACTGCAGATCACTCAGCGCGGCGAGTCGCGCGGCGGTAGACGATTGGTCCTGCGTCTGCTGATCGATGCGCTGATTCAAGACGCGATCGCGCTGTGAAACCGCTCCCTGGAGCGATACACCGCCGGCCGCTGACCTTCCTCCAACCGTCACTGTATCGACGGCGCCCCACTGAACCGTCTCGGTGGTATAGCCCGGCGTATTCGCATTCGCGATATTTCCCGCCACCACCGAAATGGCGGCCTGATCCGCGGACAGTGAGCCCGTCGCGATATTCCATGCCTGGTTCAGAGAAGCCATAATATTCAGCGCCTTGCCAGGGCGCGATAGCCTTCCGAGGCCGAGTCGCGACCAGGCTCCAGCCCCAGCACGTTCAGATTGGTACGCGTTTGACGTAGCAGACGATCGAGCAACAGTAGTTTCCAGGAAAGGCGCGCGTGCATCGTGTCCGAGATCGAGAGCCGCCGGCCTTTCGCCTCCCACTCCCGGCAATGGCCCGCCAGTTGTGCAAGGAGTTCTGCGTCCATTTTTGCCAGGCCATCGATGACACGATCGAGCGTCCACTCAATCTCTGCTGCTGGAAGAAACGGCGGATTTGCTGACCCGTTATGCGTCATCGCCATCCTTTAGCCGTGCAGGTTGCGCAACATGGCGTCTGCCAGGTCCTGTGACGCCACTTGGTATGTTCCGCTGGCGATCTGTTGCTGCAGGCTAGCGGTGCGATCCTGACGCACCTCGGGCATCTGCATTGCCTGCGCCACCACCTGAGCCGCCGGGCTTAGATCGGTTGAGTCGCGGCCGGAGGTGCTGCGGACCGAAGCAGTGGATCGACCATCGGTGCGCACGCCGGACGGCGCGTCCACTCCTATACTTGTCAGCGGACTGGCCAGGTTCGACGAATAGGTGAATCGATCATGTAAGTCCATGGATAGATCTCCTCGCAACCTATATCGGCAGCGACCCGGAAAGCTTGAGGGCGTTCGCGACGGAGTCTTTCTTCGCGTCCTTTGCACCGCCGGCAGGGCTGGAGTCCAATTGATGAAGAATCCGGTCCGCAATACCGAAGCCACCCCGCTCAGAGATCGCGCGTGCAAGCGATTGAGAAGCGAACCCGGCCAGGGCGCCTCCGCTTCCCCCGCCACTCTCACTGCTGTCGTCTCCCGTAAGACCGTCCCCCTCCTGCAATGGCTTCAATAGCTCTGCCATCAGGCTCGCCTCAAACTCATGCGCGGAACGCTCGAGCCTGGGGTCCTTGTGTCCCGCCGCGGCAGAGGTGCTCGGCACCATGCTCTGCGCCTGCATCCTTGTCAGCTGCATCAGAGCACCTCCAGTTCGGCTTCCAGAGCGCCAGCTTCCTTCATTGCCTGCAGGATCGAGATCACGTCCCGCGCGCTGGCGCCGATGCCTTGCAATTCCTCCACCAGGTCATCGACCGTTGCACCGGGCTTCAGCACGATCTGATTCACTGGCTTGTCCTGCGCGTTGACGCGGGTCTCCCGCACGGTCTGCGTGGTCCCATTGCTGAATGGTCCAGGCTGAGAAACAGCAACGTCGCTGACGACATTTACGACCAGGCCGCCATGCAGGATGGAGACGGGCAACAGGCGAACATTTCCGCCGATCACGACCGTTCCTGTTCGTTCATTCACGACCACCTTGGCGCGCGGGAAAGTATCAATTTCGACAGCCTCCACCCGAGCCAGCAACGCGGCCAGATCTTCTCCCGGTTGAGGGTGCAGATCAACACGCCGGCTGTCCGCAGCATGTGCCAGAGGACGCTTCAACTCGTTATTGATCGCATCGGCCATACGCTCTGCGGTCCGGAAGTCCGCATCGTTCAGCAATACGGAGAGTGCGGGCAATCGAGAAAGGTCAAGCGGCACGCCGCGTTCCACCATCGCGCCACCCGGGATGCGTCCGGTGGTTGGATGATTCACTACCTTTGCATTCCCATTGGCTGCCGCC
>JBJMGC010000266.1:0-5059 GCA_045808105.1 Acidobacteriaceae bacterium
AGTCAGGTCCATCAGGTCGTGATAGTTCGCGTAGGCCTGGTAGAACTCGAGCATGGTGAACTCGGGGTTGTGCTGGGTGGAGACGCCCTCATTACGGAAGTTGCGGTTGATCTCATAGACGCGGTCGAGCCCGCCGACGACGAGACGCTTAAGGTAGAGCTCCGGTGCGATGCGCAGGAAGAGCGGGATGTCCAGCGCGTTGTGGTGCGTGGTGAAGGGACGGGCCATGGCGCCCCCCGCGATTTGCTGCATCATGGGCGTCTCGACTTCGAGATAGCCGCGCTCGTCGAAGAAGCGCCGGATGGCACGCAGGATCTGCCCGCGCTTGACGAAGACGGCGCGCACGTCCGTGTTAATGAAGAGATCGAGGTAACGCTGGCGGTAGCGCAGCTCCACGTCTTCCAAGCCGTGATACTTCTCCGGCAGCGCGAGCATGGACTTGGTCAGGAAAGTGATGGTGTCCACGTGCACGGTTAATTCGCCGGTACGCGTGCGGAAGAGATAGCCGGTGACGCCGATGTGATCGCCAAGATCGAGGAGCTTGTAGAGCTGGAAGGCCTGCTCGCCGACGGAATCGAGCCGCACGTATATCTGCAGCCGCTGGCCGCCCTGCTGCAACTGCGCAAAGCCCGCCTTGCCCTGTGCGCGGATGGCCATCAGCCGCCCAGCGACCGAGACCTGGGTGCGTTCGGCTTCCAACTGCTCCGTGGTCAAGCTATCGAAGCGAGCACGCAGCGCGGGGATCTCGTGTGTGGTGCGGTAGTGATTGGGATAGGCGGCATGGCCCAGCGCGGCGATCTGCTGCAGCTTTTCCTGGCGCAGCGCAAACAAGCTGCGCTCGAACTCTGACTCGAACACTCTGCTTCCTTTTGAGAGAGATACCGTTCGGTCAGTATACCGAGACGATGGTGTATAACATCGCAGGATCGGGCAGTTACGATGAGCGACGGCGATAACAGCGACGGCAATCGCGGGAAGTCTCCGCGGGATAAGAGCGGCGCGCTGCAGTCACTGGTGCAGGTGGAGAGCCTGATTCAACTGGCGCTGGTGCTGCCGGTGGCCACAGTGGTCGGCCTGCTGATTGGCGTTGGGCTGGACAAGTGGCTGCATCAGCACTGGATCTACATTGCGGGAATGATTGTGGGCGCGGCCGCCGGCTTTGTGCAGATCTTTCGCGTGGTGCTGGCGTTGAGTAAAGCCGAATGAGCGTCGGCCTGCACATCTGAAACAGAGAGCGTGACTGAATCTTGACCGAACCGAATGCTTCACCCGTAACGGAGTTTACGGAGCGCGATCTGAAGACGACCTTGACGCGTGCGCTGCGCTGGGTGGGCATCCTGGGAGTTGTGGGCGCGCTGGCGATCTGGCGCATGGCGAGGTGGCCATCCGCAGCGATGTTTGCGATCGGAGCGGCGATTGCTGCGACTGGACTTTACGAGTCGCAGCGGCTGATGCTGGCTGTCTTGAGCCGCTTCAACCAGGGACGCGAGGGGAAGCCGATTGCCGGTGTGCTGATCTGGTTTTTCCTGCGGCTCATCCTCGCGGGAGCCGTTCTCTATGTTAGCCTTAGGAGTTTGGAGGGCTCGGTGTACGCGCTTTGCGCGGGCCTGGGGCTGGCCGTGGTGGCGCTGATGATCGAGTCGATTCGATTGCTACGCTCCTGGACCTTCTAGGGCACTCCTCCCGCAGATTTCAAGATTTTTCCGAGAGCCGCTACGACACAGTTATGCCAGTTCAGCTCCCAGTTACAGCCTTCCTGAACCACTACTTTGCCGGCGTGGCGAATGCGCTATTGGCCATGCTTCACCTGCACGCGACGTATCCGCAGGCGCCCATTGATAACTCGGTGGCCATGGAGATCGTGGTCTTTCTCGCCCTGATGCTCTTCTTTGTCATCGTGCGGGCCACCTTGAGCGTGGACAAGCCGGGGTCGGTGCAGCATATCGCAGAGATCCTGCATGGTTTTGTGAGTGAGCAGGCAGAATCGATCATCGGTCACGGGTTCGAGCGGTACGTGCCCTACGTGACCGTGGTCTTCATCTTCATCCTGCTGAGCAATCTGCTGGGTCTGCTGCCCGGCTTTATCTCGCCGACGGCGAAGCCGTGGGTGCCGCTTGGCGTTGCCACGCTGACGTTTATCTATTACCAGTACCACGGCCTTCGCGAGCAGGGGCCGGTCGGCTACGCCAAGCATTTCCTGGGACCGATATGGTGGCTCTCCTGGCTGATGCTGCCGATCGAGATCATCTCGCACATCGCGCGCGTCCTCTCTCTGACTGTCCGTCTTTACGCAAACATGTTTGCCGGTGATCTGGTGACGCTGGCGTTCTTTTCACTGGTGCCGATCGCCATTCCGGCGGTGTTTCTCGGCCTGCACCTGGGCGTGTCGGTCATTCAGGCTTATGTGTTCATGCTGCTGGCGATGATTTACCTGGGGCAGGCGACAGCGCACGATCACTAGAGTTTCCGGCAGCCTGCTTGCGCGGACTGCTGCATCGACATTTCGGACAGGGAACCGCTTCCGCCCCGTCTGCATCGGCCGTGAGCGTGAGGGTGCCAGCACGGTGAGCATCAACCACCCACTGACGGTACATTTTCGGAAGCTACGGAGAAACACCATGCGGAAACTGCAAATCCTCTTCACAGTGCTGGGCGTGCTGTTCATGGCTGCCCCGGCATTCGCACAGAATGCCGGCGGCTCTAACAGTATGGCCATCGGGCTTACTTCGATTGCTGCAGGCCTGGGTATGGGCCTGGCGGCTGGGCTTTGCGGCCTCGGACAGGGCCGTGCAACGGCCTCAGCCACCGAAGCGCTGGCGCGCAATCCTGGGGCACGGCCGGGCATCCTGCTGCTGCTCACGCTTGGCCTGGCATTCATCGAGTCGCTGTCGCTCTTCACCTTTGTCATCATCTTCGCGAAGGTCAAGGCCTCGTAAGATTCCGCAGTTCCGACGCAGAGCCCCCGGTCGCATCCGGGGGCTTTGCTTTTTGCCGAGCGAATGCAGCTAGGATGCTGATATGCCGCCTGCACTTGTGCTCGATCGCATCTGCAAGAACTTTGGCGAGGCACACGCGCTGGACGAAGTGAGCTTTGCGGTGGAGTCAGGCGAGATCCTCGGGCTGGTCGGCCCGAATGGCGCCGGGAAGACGACTGCGATGCAGGTTGCGACCGGCTTCCTGATACCCAGCTCTGGTGGCGGATCACTGATGGGCCGGCCTTTTGGCGATGCGGCTGCGCGACGGCAGCTCGGCTTTGTGCCCGATGCGCCTGTTTTCTTTGCGGGAAATGCGTTGAGCGCTTTGCGCTTTGCCGCGGCGCTGAACGACCAATCGCCTTCACGCGAGGCGATGGAGCGCGTGCTCACGCGAGTCGGCCTGACCGAATGGAAGCGCGATGTGCGGCGCTTCTCGCGCGGAATGCAGCAGCGGCTCGGGTTAGCGCAGGCACTGGTGCATGCGCCGCGTGTGCTCATCCTGGACGAGCCGGCCTCGGCTCTCGACCCCCAGGGTGTGCTCGAGGTGAGAACGCTGCTTCAGGAGCTGCGCGCGGCGGGCGCGGCGATCCTCCTCAGCTCGCACCAGCTCAATGAGGTTGCGATGGTGAGCGATCGGGTCGCCTTCCTGCACGAAGGCCGCCTGCTGCGCTATGGGCGGCTGGATGAGTTGCTTGCGCCTTCCGGCGAGATGGAGATTGTGCTGCGGAACTTCTCGCCCGATGCCGAATTCGCGGCGCTGTGGGGCGCGCCAAGCGGCGCTGGGACGTGGAGGGTCAAGGCAGAAGAGGCGCAGCGCTTTCTGGAATCGGTCTGGACGCGGGGAGCAGAGCTGGTGAGTGCAACACCGGTGCGAGGCGATCTGACTACGTTGTTTCTGGAATGGACGAAGGCGGAGGAGACGAAGGCGAAGCACAGCGAGGCCCCGCGCGCATGAAGAGCCTGCGGATTGCGTGGCGATTGCTTTGGGCGAATCGCTGGCTATGGCTCTTGCTGGTGCTTTGGCCGTGGGGCATGGCGGCGATTCTGCTGGTCGGCGGCTTGCATCCTGCGCCGGAGGATGTGGAAGCCGCGCTGGAGCAGCAGAGCATCTATGGATTGGCACTTGTCGCCTTTGCCGGTGGAGCGCTGCTCGGGAATGAGCAGCGCTCGCGACGTATTGCGCTGGTGCTGTCGCGTGCGGTGAGCCGGCGGCAATATCTGGGGGCGCTATGGCTGACGGCATTTTTGCCGCTGGTGCTCTACGTGCTCGACCTGGCGCTGACAGGGCCGGTGCTGGGTGTGCCTGCATCGGTGCTGTGGCAGACGCTTGGAGCGCTGCTGGTGCTGAGCCTGACGGCGGCATCGCTGGCGGTGCTGGCATCGTTAGCGCTGCCGGGGGTAGTTGCCGGAGTGTTGAGCCTGACGGCGCTCAGTTTGCCCCTGCTGTTGCCGCCCGGCTGGCAGATCGCACAGGGCCGCCTGTTGCAAGTCCTGCTGAGCGGGCCGATCACCGAGCACGCGCGACTAGTCTTCGGCGCCGGCTTGCTCGAAGGCCTGCTTTTGAGTGGAGCGATCTTCGAAGCGGCAGTGCGGATCTTTGACCGGCGGGATCTGCGCCTGAAGAGTGAGTGAACTAGAGCATTTTTCCTGTAGGTGAAGCCGGATCAGCAGATGTTTTGTGGCTTTTCGTTAAGGAAAGCCATGCCCAAGCGAATCTGCGCGCGGGACAGCGACAGGAAAATGCTCTACTGGCCGGGAGAGTCGACGAATTTCACTTCCACGCGCGCTGGATGCCCAGTGTGGAAGAGCGTCGCCGCACCGCGCTGGGCGAGATCGAGCGAGGAGCGTGGCACGATGCCGAGCAACAACGTCGCCGAAGCGGCCAACAGAATCGCGAAGCCCAGGGTCACGGACATGCGCGGTACCGCGAGGACGGGGGAGCCTTCCGCCGGCTTCGCGTAGAGAGCGGTCAGCAGGCGCAGGTAGTAGAAGGCGGCGATGCCGCTGTTGATCAGGCCGATGATCGCGAGGCCGAACATGCCTTTCTGCAGGGCCGCGGAGAAGACATAGAACTTGGCGAAAAA
>JBJMGC010000267.1:0-11319 GCA_045808105.1 Acidobacteriaceae bacterium
GCGGTGGTGTGGATGCTGATGACACGCAATCCCTGCTGCTGGGCGAGCTCGGCATATTGCTCCGATGTGAGGTGGAGATAGGGATCGTGGAAGCCTTTGAAACATTTTGTCCACCGCATTGAGAGACGGGTTTCCTCGATCACGTCTTCAATGCTCTTCCGTTTTCCCTTGGGCACCAAGCGCAGTTGGGCCATGCCGTCCGGTTTTGTGGCTGAGTGGATCGATTGCAGAGGCAGCGCTTGATCTGTAATCCAGTGGAGAGCGTTGAAGGAAACGATCAGATCGAATTCGCGCTCGAACGGCAAATGGCGCGCATCCGCAACCTGGAATTGCAGATTGGGGTGGGCAGGGCTCCAGTGCTCCTTCGCAAAGGCAATCATGTCAGCCGAGGCGTCGACGCCGGTGACGGAACCATTCGGAACACGCGCGGCAATCGCGGCAGTGGTCTTTCCGTTGCCGCAGCCGATGTCCAGAATCCGCTCCGTTCCCTGCAGCTTGAGCAGCGAGAGCACCTCTTCAGCCATGGTGGCCTGGAGGCCGGAGAGGCGATCGTATTCGGAGGCGTTCCATTCGGTCATGGCTTACCAGCTGGAGGTTTCGGTCCGGATTGTATCTGAAGGAGCGTGACTGAGATTTCTAAGGCGGATTTATTGCAGAGCGAGCACGATGTCCATCTGGTAGAAGCGGAAGTAATTCTCTTCGCCGGGCGCGGTGACGGCTACGTTCCGGTAGCGGTCCAGCGCATCGATGATGAAGGCGACGCGATCCGGTTCCGGCACATGCTGGGTCCACTCAACCAAAGTGACGTTCATGCGCGCGAGGAAGGCGTCGCGGGAGCCGAAGTCCCAGGCTTTGTCGGAGGTGCGGATGCTGACCACGCGGAAGCCCTGCTGTTCGGCAAGGGCGGCGTACTGTTCCGGCGTGACGTGCGAAAGCGGATCCCTAAAGCCGTTGAAGTAGTCGGCCCATCGTGGCGAGCGGCGGGTTTCTTCCACAACATCCTGGACAGATTTGCGGGGTCCTTTCGACACAAAGCGAAGCTGGGCGCGGCCGTCCGGCTTGAGGGTGGCGCGGATTGATTGCAGCACCGAGACTTGATCGGAGATCCAGTGAAGTGTATTCAGGGAAACGATGAGGTCGAACTCCTGCTGGAACGGGAGACGCCGCGCATCCGCGACCGCGAATTGAAGATTGGGGTGAGCGGGGAGCCAATGTTCCTTTGCGAAAGCGATCATGTCAGAGGATGCGTCTACCCCGATGACTGCGCCGTTCGGAACACGCGCAGCAATGGAAGCAGTGGTCTTTCCGTCGCCGCAGCCGATGTCGAGAATGTGTTCGGTACCCTTGAGATTGAGCAGCGAGAGCACCTCTTCAGCAATGGTGGCCTGCAGGGCTGAGGTCCGGTCGTACTCAGAGGCATTCCATTCCGTCATGGCTTACCCAATGCAAAGGCCGCTGCATATCCACTGCTGAGGGGATTCGGAGTGGATTCTATCTGAACGAACGTGACCGCCGGGTAGCCCGGCTTTCCACAAACGTGGAGTTCGCCACCCGGGGAGATTGGGGTTACAACTGGCTTAACCTCCCGTTCCTGGAGTTGCGCCCGTACCGATGTCGGATTTTGCCCAAACCGTGAAGCAGCAGGCGGACATTGTCCGCGTCGTCGGCGAATACATCACGCTGAAGAAGAGCGGCGCCCAGAACTACTCCGGGCTGTGCCCATTCCATGGCGAAAAGACGCCATCCTTTTCCGTGCACGTGACGCGGCAGTTCTACCACTGCTTTGGCTGCGGGGTTTCGGGCGACGTCTTTAAATTCGTGCAGGAGATCGAGAAGGTCAGCTTCCCGGAGGCCATCAAGATCGTCGCCCAGAAATGTGGCATTGCGCTGCCCAAGCGCGAGTTCTCCTCGCCGGAAGAGGCGGCGGAGAGCCGGGTTCGGGGACGGCTCCTGGACCTGTATGAACAGGCGACGCTGTTTTTTGAAGAGCAGATGAAGTCCGCTGAGGGAGCTCGGGCACGCGAATACCTGACCGGGCGTGGGGTGAAGCCGGAGACGATTGCGAAGTTCCGCCTCGGCTACGCTCCGGAGGGCTTTGGCGGCTTGCGCGACCGGCTGAACGGCGCAGCGCCGCCGGAGGTGCTGCGGACCTCAGGACTCTTCCGCTTCAAGGAGCAGGAAGATGGGAGTTCGGGGCGGATGTACGACTACTTCCGCAAGCGGATCACGTTTCCGATCTCGAACGAGGGTGGCCGGGTGATCGCGTTCACCGCGCGGGCGCTGGATTCTGATGACAAGGGCGGCCCGAAATACCTCAATTCGCCAGAGACGTCGCTCTATTCGAAAGGCCAGGTGCTTTTCAATCTGGACAAGGCGCGGCAGGCGATCCGGCAGCAGAACTTTGCCCTGCTGGTGGAAGGCCAGATGGACTGTATCTCCGTTTTCGCCGCCGGAGTGACGCCAGTGCTGGCTACCAGCGGGACGGCGTTTACCGAACAGCAGGCTAGGCTGCTGCGCCGCTATACAACACGCGTAGTAGTCAACTTTGACCCGGATACGGCCGGCGCGAATGCGGCGGAGAAGTCGATTGCGCTGCTGACGGAAGAGGGCTTCGAGGTGCGGGTGGTGACGCTCGAAGGCGGTCTTGATCCCGACCGGTTTGTGCGCGAAAGGGGCATTCAGGCCTACGCCGAAGCGCTCAAGGGGGCTGTACGGCATTCGGATTACCTGATCGAGCGGGCACGCAAGCTCTTCCCGGTGCGGACGGCGCAGGGCAAGGTCGAAGCAGTGAACTTTCTGCTGCCGCACATCCAGCGGATGCCCGATGTGATTGCGAAGGTGGAATTCGCCAAGGACATTGGGGACAAGCTGTCCATCGATGCTGCTCTGCTGCGGGAGCGCCTGAAGCAAGCGGCTGGGAAGCGGCAGGGGCAAGTTGCAGCAATGGGAGTCTCGAACCTTTCCGAATGCGAGCGAGTGCTGGTGCGGGCGCTTGCTGGGACGGCCAAGAATGAGACTTTCCAGCGGGTTTCCCAAGCGATGGGAGAACAACCAGAGCATTTTGAGGGACTTGGCATCCTAACTACACTCCAGGAGCTGGTGGGACGCACAGTGGCCGATCCGCTGGACGCGCTGCAACCAGGCGCCAGAATGCTGGTGGCACAAGTGCTGATGCGGGAAGGCGATCCGGTAAACGCGCACGAGCTGGAATCGGCGCTCGTGACCCTAGAGCGGCACTTCCTGGAGCATCGGCAGAGGGGGTTGCGGGGAGCAATCGCTGAGGCCGAGCGCAAAGGTGACCTGGCAAGCGTGACCGCACGGATGACGGAACGGATGCAGTTGGATCGGCGGCTGCGAGATCTGGACCAGAAAATGCGGGAGCTACTCAGCCAACAGGGCTAACTAGCCGAACTGCATCTTACGAGAGCGGTGGATTTCACAAATCGGGCCCAGGACCGCGAATCCCATTGGAACGGGAGACTTCCTGTGCAGCGCTGGTGGATCTACCTGCTGCTGGTGCTCGCTTCGGCGCATTGTGCGCGTGCGATTTTCTTCGTCAACACCAACTCCATCGTCATGCGGATGACCGCATACGAGCACGGGCAGGATCAAATGCCCTTCCAGGGGCGGGTGCTGATGGAGCCGGCGATGCGCTGGGCCCACCAGAGCCACGCGATGCAACGCATCTCCGACCGCTTCAACGAGAACAAGCTGGTGGCCGAGCCCTACACGCCGGAGAAGGTGCTGAGCATCGCGATCGGCTGCGTGGCTGTGTGCCTGCTGGGCTGGCTGGCCAACTACGCAGCCCACTCAGCGGCCGGACCGCTCTGGTGGCTACCCTGGACCGTGGTGCTGGCGATCCTGTACAGCAGCTATGCGGCGCGGGTTGAGCAGGCGTACTGGTATCCCTACGATCTGCCGGAGTTCCTCTTGTTCGGCCTGGGCACGGTCCTCGCCATGCGGCGGCAGTTTGTCGCCCTGCTGCTGCTGATGCCCGTGGTGGCGCTGAACCGCGAAACCGCCATCCTGCTGGTGCCGCTATGGATAGCAGCGGCGTGGCCGGAAGAAGGCGAGAGCCGCCGCCGAACCGTGTTGCTGCTGCAAACTGTCGCCCTGATGACCGCCTGGGGCGCGGTACGGGTGCTGATTGCCCGCCATTTCGCCCATAATTCCTCCATGACCGGTTCGCGCATCCCGCGCGACCTGCAGGACTTGCTGAATCCGCGGCATTGGCCGCAGATGGCCAGCGCGCTGGGCTTTCTGCTGCCTGCAGTGACGGTGAACTGGCGGGGGCTCGATCTGCGCAGCCAGCGGATGCTGTGGGCGATGTGGGCGTGCATGCCGGTTCTGCTCTACTACGGAATCTGGACGGAAAGCCGCATTTTCGACGAGTTCACTCTGCTGGTAGCAGTGTTGGCGACCGAAGCGCTGATGTCCTATTTGAAGCAATGGCATCCCGTCTGGGAAACGGATCACGCCGCCAGGCCAGAGATGCCGGCCGCCACCCTGTCGTCCTGACCGCCGAGCGATCACCGGCAGGGGAGAAATTTGCCTGGAAGCGCTGCCGAAGTGAAACAAAATGCCTCGAAGTACATCTAACTATTAAGGATAAAGGTGTCCGGCGGTCGCAATCGTGGGACAGCGTGATATCCTGATTTTCTCTGTCTTGAAGTGTGCGTCAACCAGCCCGCACGATGCCTGCCCGGCCGCGGGATTTGCCACCATAAGAGTGGCGCTTATCGCGCATCTTCACTCATAGATAGGAACGGTTTGCCAGGACAAACCAGCGCAGCGAGAGCTGCGTCAGCGGCGGAATAACGCGGGGAGACGAGACGCGCATTGGCGATAGAAGACAAATTCGAAGATGACATCCAGAAGTTGATGGATCAGGGCAAGGAAAAAGGTTACCTCACCTATGGCGAGGTAAACGACCTGCTGCCGGACAACATGCATTCGGCGGACGACCTTGACGATCTCATCACGACAATCAACACCCAGGGTATCGACCTGCTCGAAGGCGAGCCCAAGTTTGCTGGGGAGAAGTTCGACGCGGAGCACGCCGAAGAGGGCGACGACGTTGAACTTGACCTGACACCGGGAACACTCGAGAAGACGAACGACCCCGTCCGCATGTACCTACGCGAGATGGGCACGGTGCCGCTGTTGACGCGCGAGGGCGAAGTTGAGATCGCCAAGCGCATCGAGCGCGGCCAGCTTCGTGTGCTGAAGGCGATCTCGCGATCGCCAATCGTGATCCGCGAAGTCGTGGCTCTGGGCGAAGACCTGAAGCGCGGCGTGCGCAACATCAAGGAAGTGGTGATCTTCGATGAAGAGGAGATCACGGAAGAGATCCTGCAGACTCGTGTGAGGGCAACCGTCGCGCGGGTTGATGCGCTGCTGAAGCACCAGAAAAAGGCGCAGACGCTGCTCGAGAAGCTCGACACGATTAACCCCAAGGCGAAGGCGAAGGAGTACCGCAAGACGCGTTGGCTGATGGGGCGGGAGCGTGTACATGTGTCGCGGATTGTCCGCGAGCTGAAGTACACCAATGCCGAGCGCAAGCGGTTGCTCGACAAGGTGAACAAGACGGTCGATTCGATGCGCACGCTGGAGCGGCAGATCAAGTCGCTCGAGCAGAAGCATGACGCGTCGAAAAGCGAAGAGCTGCGCAAGGAGTACCGGCGTCAGCAGCGCAACTGCAAAACGGACCTGGATCGCCTGGAGACGGAGATCGGCGTTTCGATTGCCGACCTGAAGCGCACACAGCGCGAAATGATTCAGGGCGACATGGACGCCGAGCGGGCGAAGCGGGAGCTGATTGAAGCGAACCTGCGCCTGGTAGTGTCGATCGCGAAGAAGTACACGAACCGCGGTTTGCAGTTCTTGGACCTGATCCAGGAAGGCAACATCGGCCTGATGAAGGCCGTGGACAAGTTCGAGTACCGTCGTGGTTACAAGTTCTCGACCTATGCAACATGGTGGATCCGGCAGGCGATCACGCGTGCAATTGCCGATCAGGCACGCACCATCCGCATTCCGGTGCACATGATCGAGACCATCAACAAGCTGATCCGGACCTCGCGGCAACTGGTGCAGGAATTGGGCCGTGAGCCTACGTCGGAAGAGATCGCCAAGCGCATGGATATCCCTGTGGCGAAGGTGCGCAAGGTGCTGAAGATTGCACAGGAGCCGATCTCCCTCGAAACGCCGATTGGCGAAGAGGAAGACTCGCACCTGGGCGACTTCATCGAAGACCGTCAGGCGGTATCGCCCTCCGAAGCGGTGATCAGCGTGAACCTGAAGGAGTACACCTCGCAGGTGCTGCGCACCCTGACGCCACGTGAAGAGCGCGTGATCAAGATGCGCTTTGGCCTGGAGGACGGCTCCGAGCACACGCTGGAAGAAGTCGGCCAGAGCTTCCAGGTGACGCGCGAGCGCATCCGGCAGATCGAAGCCAAGGCATTGCGCAAGCTGCGCCATCCGTCGCGGTCGCGCCGTTTGAAAGCCTTCGTGGATGGCGTGAAGGAGATCTAACGGCAGAAGATCGTCATCAGCTTACTAGCGATATGAGGGAGCCTGTGGGCTCCCTCTAGTTTTTTGCCAGTTCTGTGGCCCGCAATTCTGAGCTAGTCTGGGGCTGTCCAAAAGGAGGGCCGAGGATGAGGCGATTTTTTGCGGTGGTACCCCTATTCTTCTCTACTGCGCTCTGCTTCGCTCAGACTCAGACGGCGTGGGATGGTTTCGTCACCGACACGCACTGCGGAACGAATTGTCAGCGGAGTTCCGATATGCGGCCGGACCGCGCTTGTGTGCGGATTTGTGTACGCAAAGGCTCCAAATATGGGCTTTGGTATGGGAACCATGTGTACGAATTGGAGCCGCAGGCGAAAGCCGCGAAATTCGCGGCGGAAAACGTGAGAGTTACGGGCGAGATGGCGAATGACATCATTCGCATCCGATCGATTGCTCCGCTGCCGAGTCAGCGGGGGCACTCCGGGCAATAAATCTGCAGCTCGGCTTTCTGTCGTATCTGTCGTACGCATTTCGCAGATGAGGCTACTGGACCGGGTGGGCCTTGCCGTTTTTCACCGCCTGGTCAATAAGCGACTGTACCTTGCTATCGGCTTCGCGGCTGGCTTGTCGCTGCTCGCGGCCGAGCAGGCCCTGTTGTCGCCCAAGTTCGCCCTGCATCCGGCCGAGGTCGCCTTGCTTCGCTCCCAGCTCGCGCATCTGCATCACCATGGGCTCCATCTGCTTGCGCATCTGCTCGGCCTGATCGCTCATCTGCTTCGCCTGCAGTTGAAGCTGCGGCTGCTCGGCACGGAGTTGCTCCATCTGCTTCTCGAAGCGCTCGCGTGCCTCTTTCATCTGCGCATCAATTGCGGCGCGCTGCTGCTCATTCATTTTGTCGCGCTCCAGTGCGAGCCTGGTTTCGCTGTTTACAAAATCCTGAACTGTTTTGTCGAAATCCTTGGGCATCTCGAAGTGAAAGTTTTCAGCGAATTTGCCCTGCATCGCTCCCCATTCACCCTGTTTGGCACCGAGCTCGCCCTGCAGCGCGCCTAATTCACCCTGCTGCTCGCCCAGCTTGCCCTGCTGTTTCCCGAGCTCGCCTTGCTTCTTGCCCAGCTCATTCACGTGTCCATAGGCCTGCTGCGCCCGCTTGACGAGCGCCGGGTCGTCGATGACCCAGGTCTTGCCGCCGCGCTCGAAGAGAATGGCACCGCCAGGATGTTTCGCGTGCTCGTCGTGGAGCACATCCGTGTCGCCGAACCAACTGTGCATCATCACGGTGTGATCGCCATCCGGGCCATAGATGGCGTAGCCACGCGAGTTGCCGTCGCCAGGAGAAACGAGGTCGAGCTGCGGCATAGCCAGGACCTTCATCTGCATTCCACTCGCGATGTCCGGATGGACCGAGACGATGGGGCCGGAGACATCCGTGTTGACGTTGGTGACAATGCGATCATCCTGTTCGACGACGACATCCGATGGCGATGGCGGGACCGGAATGGACGTCACATCAGCGGTCGGAACGGGTGCAGGCGCGGCTTCCGGTGTGGCTGCGGGGGCAGGCGCTGCATCGGGTGCAGTTGGCGGCGTTGGGGTAGTCTGCGGCGCCGGTGATTGCGCACCGGCCGGCGGCGCGGGAGCCTGCGGTGCAGCAAGCACGATAGCGGCCGGCTCGATGAAGTGGACCGAGGCTGCCGCGACAATGGCGGCGCTCGCGAGCAGCACAGCAGCCGCGATGGACTGACCGCGGCGATGGCGGAAGGCTGCGGTGAGTTCGGGATCGGCAATGAGGCGCTCAATCCGTTCTCTGAGCCCGGCGGACTGCGCCATCGCGAGCATGCCGGCAGGCGTTTGTTCGGCAGTCGCGAAACGAACGAGCAGTTGCGCATAGCTCAGACCATCGCCGCTGGATGCGATTGCAGCGCGATCGCAGATGGTCTCGCTTAGCCGCGTGAGCTGTGGGCGCAACCACCACGCGTGAGGGCTGATCCAGAAGAAGCAATGGTGCAGGGTGGCGGCGAGCTGCAGATAAAAATCGCCTTCGCGGATGTGCTGGGCTTCATGGGCGAGCGTCGCTCGCAGCGCGGTTTCGTCCCAGTCGATCGCTTCGAGCGGCAACAGGATACCGCGTCCGATAGTGGCGGGGGAGCGCAGGTCGACCGAGAGGCGGACGGGAAGATCGGTCTCTGATGTGGCGAAGGTTCGGGCGCGGCGCCAGAGTCGCGTTGCGAGGCCGAGGCCGAGCAGGACACGCAGCAACAGCAGGGCGGTAATGGCGAGGTAGGTTGCGAATCCGATCTGCCACAAAGCAACGTGATGAGTCGCCGCCGGTGTGCCTTGGGGTGGGCCTTGCAACGCAAGGGGGACAGGTACATCCATCGCAACCGCGGGAGCGAGGTCATGTTGCTGCGCAATGATCGGTAGGGTTGACGAGAAATTCCCGCCCACGAGCGGGATGGCATGTGCCGCGACAGGCGTATGCGTGAAGGGCATGAGGACGGTGCGCGGCTTGGACCAGAGCGCGATAAAGGAGAAGGACGGAATGTGCAGAGCCACAAGCGCAGGCATGGCCAGCCCCAGAATCAGGACAGCGGTCCAGGCGCGCTTCGCGAGACGCGCATGCTGCACGCGCAAAACACGCAGCACGATGGAAACGGCGATGGCCAGGGCAAGCGATCGAACCGCCGACTCTCCGAGAACATGGATGATGCTCATCTCGACCTCTCCTTGACTACTACTGCGATCTCCTCAACTGCCGTACCATTCAGACGCTTGCGCTCACTTCGATTTCCCTGCTTTCGTTTTCGCGCGGGCGATCTTCGCCGCCAGCCGCTGCAATTCGTTTCCGCTGAGCACGTCGGCACTGACCATGCCGACGAGCAGAGCCTCGACCGAGCCACCGCAGAAGCGATCGACGATGCGTTGCACGGCGCGGCCGGCGACGGATCGGCCATCCTCCGCAGCACGGTAAAGGTAGGTGCGCTGCTCGACGGTATGGGATAGGTAACCCTTCTCCTCCAGACGGCGCAGGACCGTGCGGACAGTGGATTCCTTGAGCACCCGCCCGGCGCTGTGAAGCTGCTCACGAACTTGTTCGGCGGTGGCCTGCCGCTGCTGCCACACCATACGCAGGATGGTCTGCTCGAGTTCGCCGAGGCCGGCGGGATCGTGGTCCTGGACTTCCGGATTCGGATTAGCCGAAGTGCTACTGTTCATAATGCTACAGACTGTAGCACTTGGCTGACGTGAGTGCAAGGCGGGAAGAGAATATTCATCGGATCGAAAATGAACCCGATCCGCCCATCCTTTTAATGTTCCGGTTTTGCTTTTTCCGCGTTTTCGGCTTGACGTAATGTACTAGTTAACTAGTACATTGTATCTTGTCGTGATGGCACCACTCTCATCCGCGCAGTTTCGCTTCGCGCTCGATCTTCACAGCGGTGTGCCGGTGTACCGGCAGATCATCGATCAGGTTCGGTCCGGCATGGCCTCGGGCTCGCTGGTGGCCGGCGATCAGCTACCGACAGTACGACAGTTGGCAGTGGACCTGGCGATCAATCCAAATACGGTTGCCCGCGCCTACCGCGAGCTGGAACTCGGTGGGCTGCTGGAAACCCATCAGGGAACTGGTTCCTTTATCAGTACGCAAAAGATCAAACGCGCCGATGCAGAACGCGAGCGGCAACTGGCGCAAATCGTGGGTGACTGCGTCTCACGCGCGGGAGCGATGGGCTTTACGGTCGACGATCTCATTGAGTCTTTGCGGAAACCCTCAGGGGCAAACCGCAGG
This sequence comes from Acidobacteriaceae bacterium, assembly GCA_045808105.1. Taxonomy (GTDB): domain Bacteria; phylum Acidobacteriota; class Terriglobia; order Terriglobales; family Acidobacteriaceae; genus KBS-83. The sequence goes on from JBJMGC010000267.1 coordinate 10,304, forward strand.
AGGTAATCGCAATGTTCACAGGTAGTTTTGCACCAGATAACCGAGTTGCGGCCATGGCGTTCATCCTCTGTATCGGTGCGGGGTTTGGACTCACCGCAGTCCTGCATCATCCCGCGCCTGTCATTGTGGGAGCAGTCGTTGGCGCCTACCTGCTGTTCGCGATCAAAGTCGTGCCGCCATGGGAGAAGGTCGCGCTGATGCGGCTGGGCCGCTACACAGGACTGCGCGGCCCTGGTCTGTTCTTCATCGTGCCGGTGATAGAGACGCTCAGCCCGCACGTGGACCAGCGGGTGCGCGTCGCAAGCGTCTCGGCGGAGTCCACTCTGACGCGCGACACGGTTCCGGTGAATGTCGATGCGATCGTGTTCTGGCTGGTGTGGAATGCCGAGAAGTCCATCCTGGAGGTGGAGAACTTTCTCGAGGCAATTGTGATGAGCGCCCAGACGGCGCTGCGGGAGTCCATCGGACGCCATCAGCTTGCACAGATGATCACGGAGCGCGAAACGCTGGGACGCGAATTACAGCGGATTCTGGACCAGAAGACGAACCCGTGGGGGATCACAGTGCAATCAGTCGAGATTCGGGACGTAAGGATTCCGCAGCCCCTGGAGGACGCCATGTCGCGACAGGCGCAGGCGGAACGGGAGCGTCAGGCGCGCATCATCCTGGGGCAGGCGGAGACTGAAATTTCCGAGAAATTCGTGAAGGCGGCGGAGGCCTACGCGCAGAATCCTGTAGCGCTGCATCTGCGCGCGATGAATATGCTCTACGAGGCGATCAAGGAAAGAGGCTCCATGGTGATTGTCCCGTCTTCCGCCGTCGAGACGATGGGGCTGGGCGGTTCACTGGCCACGGCGGCGTTGGCAAAGCCAGCCGGACAGGTGTGAAGAAAGGAGCAATGCTATGCGAGCAAAGTGTGTGGCAATTGCAGCGGTGGCAATGATGATGACGGTGCCCGGCTTTAGCCAGGGACGAGTAAAACCGATTTTCTTAAATGCAAGTTCGTCAGATGCAAA
>JBJMGC010000268.1:0-20932 GCA_045808105.1 Acidobacteriaceae bacterium
GATCAATGCGAAGCCCGTCATGGCGGCGATTCGCGAGTTCTTCGGGTCGTCGCAGCTCTCGCAGTTCATGGACCAGACCAACCCGCTCTCCGAGATCACGCACAAGCGGCGTCTCTCGGCGCTCGGGCCAGGCGGTCTGTCGCGCGAGCGCGCCGGCTTCGAAGTGCGCGACGTGCACCCGACCCACTACGGCCGCATCTGCCCGATTGAGACGCCGGAAGGTCCGAACATCGGCCTGATCAGCTCGCTGTCGTGCTTTGCGCGCATCAACGAATACGGCTTCATCGAGTCGCCGTATCGCCGCGTGCGTGACGGCCAGTTGCTCGACTTCGTGCAGGTGGTCAATGCCGGCGAAAGCGGCATGCGCGTCGGCGACACCATCGAGAAGGCGGAGGCGATTAAGCTCAACGCCAAGCTGAAGAAGGACGGCAAGCGCGGCATCGATTACGATCCGTTCTCCTTCTATCTCTCGGCCTGGGAAGAGGATCGTCACACCATCGCGCAGGCGAACGTCGAGCTCGATGCTGACGGCCGCATCGTCGAAGACCTGGTCAACGCGCGTCGTCAGGGCAACTTTGTCCTGGTGAACCGCGCCGAAGTGGACTATGTCGACGTCAGCCCCAAGCAGCTGGTCTCGGTTGCCGCTTCGCTCGTGCCCTTCCTGGAGCACGACGACGCGAACCGCGCGCTGATGGGCGCGAACATGCAGCGTCAGTCTGTTCCTTTGCTCGTCGCCGAAGCGCCTCTGGTCGGCACCGGCATGGAAGGCGTCACCGCGCGCGACTCCGGCGCCGTGATCCTGGCCAAGCGCAACGGCGTTATCGACTCGGTCGACTCCGAGCGCATCATCGTGCGCGTGGAAGGCGAGCACCACCCCACGCAGATGTCGCGCGAGGTTGGCTCGGACATCTATCAGCTCACGAAGTTCAAGCGCTCCAACCAGAACACCTGCATCAACCAGAAGCCGATCGTGCGGCATGGCGATCGCGTGGTAAAGGGGCAGGTCATCGCAGACGGTCCTTGCACTGAGCAGGGCGAGCTCGCGCTCGGCCGCAACGTGCTGGTGGGCTTCATGCCCTGGCGCGGGTACAACTTTGAGGACGCAATCCTGATCTCGGAGAAGCTGGTCCGCGAGGACTACTACACCTCGATCCATATCGAGGAGTTCGAGATCGAGGCGCGCGACACCAAGCTTGGACCTGAGGAAATCACCCGTGATATTCCGAACGTCTCGGAGTCGGCGCTGCGCGATCTGGACGAGAGCGGCGTCATCCGCATCGGCGCGAAGATCAAGCACAACGACATCCTGGTCGGCAAAGTCACGCCCAAGGGCGAGACCCAGCTGACACCGGAAGAGAAGCTGCTGCGCGCGATCTTCGGCGAAAAGGCCGGCGATGTGCGCGACGCCTCGCTCACCTGCCCTCCGGGTATCGAAGGCACGGTGGTCGATGTCCGCATCTTCTCCCGCAAGGGTCAGGAGAAGGACGAGCGCGCCAAGCAGATCGAAGCCGAGCAGGTCGAGAAGCTCGAGAAGAACCTCGCCGATGAGATTCGTATTCTCACCGACGAGCGTCTCAAGCGTCTCGAAGCAATCCTGGGCGGCAAGGAAGTGCTGGCCGACCTGCATGACGAGCGCACCAACAAGCGGCTCGTCACCAAGGGCGCCATCGTCGACCGCGAGGCGATCGAGCTGATCTCCACGCGCAACCTGAAGCGTATCCGCTTTGCCGATAAGGACCCGCGGGTAAACGAGCAGATCGACGAGATCGAGGAGATGACCTCGCGTCAGATCGATGTGCTGCGCAAGATCACCAACGACAAGATCGCCAAGCTGCAGAAGGGCGATGAGCTGGCACCAGGCGTCATCAAGCTGGTGAAGATCTATATCGCCATGAAGCGCAAGCTTTCTGTCGGCGACAAGATGGCCGGCCGCCACGGCAACAAGGGTGTGATCGCGCGCATTCTTCCTGAGGAAGACATGCCGTATCTTCCCGATGGAACGCCGGTGGAGATCGTGCTCAACCCGCTCGGCGTGCCCTCCCGTATGAACGTCGGCCAGGTGCTGGAAACACACCTGGGCTGGGCGGCACACAAGCTGGGCGCAGAAGTGGCTGCGCTGGTGAAGCTGAACCAGGACGCGAACGAAGTCCGCGCCATGGTAAAGGAGCGCTTCGCCAATACCGCGACGCAGAAGCTTCTGCTCGACCTCGATGACACGCAGTTGATGCGTGTGGCCGCGGGCATGCAGAAGGGCATCTGGTTCGGCACCGCGGTCTTTGACGGCGCGCGCGAGACGGAGATCAAGGCACTGCTGGCTTCGGCCGGTCTGCCCAGCTCCGGCAAGACGCACATGTTCGACGGCATGACCGGCGATCAGTTCGAGCAGGAAGTGACCGTGGGCTACATCTACATGCTCAAGCTCTCGCACCTGGTCGATGACAAGATCCACGCGCGCTCGATCGGACCGTACTCGCTCATCACCCAGCAGCCGCTGGGCGGCAAGGCGCAGTTCGGTGGTCAGCGCTTCGGCGAGATGGAAGTGTGGGCGCTCGAAGCATACGGCGCTGCCTACATCCTGCAGGAGCTGCTCACTGCCAAGTCCGACGACGTCTATGGCCGCACCAAGATCTACGAGGCCATCGTCAAAGGCGAGGCGGCGATCGAACCCGGCGTGCCGGAGTCGTTCAACGTGCTCATCCGCGAACTGCAGGCACTCTGCCTCGACGTCGAGCTGGTCAAGGTCGGCGACGGGAAGAAGAAGCATGAGCCAGTACCGCAGTTGGCGGCAGCCGATTAAGACAGCTACTCGTTGCCAGCTTCTCCGCTTCAGTTGAGCGGAGAGCTGGCAGCCAGAGCGACTGAGATTTTGCAGCGCGGATTCAATGCGCTGCCGTAACAGGAATGAAGTAACCGCAGCGAAAGCTACAAGCCAGTAGCCGGAAGCTGTACTGGAGGACGTCTTGTACCGTTCCAGCCCATTTGAACTGACCAGCCCGATCACCGATTTCGACGCCATCCGCATCTCGCTCGCGAGCCCGGAGAAGATCCGCTCCTGGTCGCACGGCGAGGTCACCAAGCCGGAAACCATCAACTACCGCACCTTCAAGCCGGAGCGCGACGGACTCTTCTGCGCCCGCATCTTTGGCCCGGTCACGGACTGGGAGTGCCTCTGCGGCAAATACAAGCGGATGAAGCACCGCGGCGTTATCTGCGACAAGTGCGGCGTCGAAGTCACCGTCACTAAAGTTCGCCGTGAGCGCCTCGGCCACATCGAGCTCGCTTCTCCCTGCTCGCACGTGTGGTTCTTCAAGGGGCTCCCGTCGCGCATCGGCCACCTGCTCGACATCTCCCTCCGCGACCTGGAGAGCGTGCTCTACTTCGAGTCCTACGTCGTCGTCGATCCCGGTGACGCGCCCGTAAAAGAGCGCGACATTATCAAGGACGAGAACCAGTTCCGCGAGCTCGACCAGCAGTATCGCCCCTCCGGCTTCAAGGGCATGATGGGCGCCGAAGCCATCAAGGAACTGCTCAAGCGCGTCAACGTGGACGAGATCTCGATCGAACTCCGCGAGCGCATGAAGGTAGAAACCTCGCTGCAGAAGCGCCTGAAGTACGCGAAGCGTCTCAAAGTCGTCGAGGCCTTCCGCAAGTCCGGCAACAAGCCGCAGTGGATGATCCTCGATGTGATCCCGGTGATCCCGCCGGAGCTGCGCCCGCTGGTGCCACTGGACGGCGGCCGCTTTGCCACCTCCGATCTCAACGATCTCTATCGTCGTGTGATCAACCGCAACAACCGCCTCAAGAAGCTCATGGACCTCCATGCGCCTGAGGTGATCGTGCGCAACGAGAAGCGCATGCTGCAGGAGGCCGTCGACGCGCTGTTCGATAACGGCCGCCGTGGCCGCGTGCTGCGCGGTGCCAACAATCGTCCGCTCAAGTCGCTCTCCGACACGCTGAAGGGCAAGCAGGGCCGCTTCCGTCAGAACCTGCTGGGCAAACGCGTGGACTACTCCGGCCGCTCGGTCATCGTCGTCGGTCCGGAGCTCAAGCTGCATCAGTGCGGCCTGCCCAAGAAGATGGCGCTCGAGCTCTTCAAGCCCTTCATCTATCACCGGCTGGAGCAGACCGGGCAGTGCGACACCATCAAGCAGGCCAAGGAAATGGTCGAGCTGCAGAAGCCCATCGTGTGGGACATCCTTGAGGAAGTCATCAAGGATCACCCGGTTCTGCTGAATCGCGCTCCAACCCTGCACCGTCTGGGCATCCAGGCGTTCGAGCCCGTGCTCGTCGAAGGCAAGGCCATCAAGATCCACCCGCTGGTCTGCACCGCCTTCAACGCCGACTTCGATGGCGATCAGATGGCCGTCCACATCCCGCTGTCGCCTGAGGCGCAGGTGGAAGCGAGCGTGCTCATGCTCGCCTCGCACAACATCCTGTCGCCGGCCTCCGGTCAGCCCATCACCGTGCCTACGCAGGACATGGTGCTCGGCCTCTACTACCTGACCAAGGCCAAGAAGGGTGGCAAGGGTGAGGGCCGCGCCTTCGCCAACATCGAGGAAGTGTTCATGGCGCTCGAGGCCAAGGAGGTCGAGACGCTGACGCCGATCCGTCTGCGCTACACCGGCCCGGTGCTCGACATGACCACCGCCTATGACGATCAGGACCTGACGCACACCGAGCCGATCGAGTACGACAAGCAGTTCATCTCGACGACCGTTGGCCGCGCCATTCTGAACGATCAGCTTCCCGAAGGCATGCCGTACGTGAATGGTCTGCTCAAGAAGAAGGGCATCGGCCAGCTCGTCAACTACTGCTACCTGAACCTCGGCCTCGAAGTCACGGTCAAGATGCTCGACCGCGTCAAGGAGCTGGGCTTCCAGTACGCGACACGTTCGGGTCTCTCGGTCGGTCTCGACGACATGGTCATTCCCGAGTCCAAGGGCCCGACGGTCCGCGACGCGGAAAGGCAGGCAGTCGCCGTGCAGCAGCAGTATCTTGACGGCGCCATCACCAACGGCGAGCGCAACAACAAGGTCATCCAGATCTGGTCATCTGTAACCGAAAAGGTTGCCGACGAGATGTTCGACAACATGAAGTCCGCCGATAAGGCGGGCACCATGAACCCGATCTACATCATGGCCGACTCGGGCGCTCGCGGTTCGAAGCAGCAGATCCGCCAGCTCTCCGGCATGCGCGGTCTGATGGCCAAGCCTTCGGGCGAGATCATCGAGACGCCCATCAAGGCGAACTTCCGCGAAGGCCTCACTGTGCTCGAGTACTTCATCTCGACCCACGGCGCCCGCAAGGGACTGGCCGACACGGCGCTCAAGACGGCGGACTCGGGCTACCTGACCCGTCGCCTGGTCGACGTGGCGCAGGATGTCATCGTCAGCGAACAGGACTGCGGCACGGCGGAAGGCATCTACGTGATGCCCATCGTCGAGTCGGGCGAGATCATCGAGCCGCTGCGCGACCGCATCATCGGCCGCGTGTCGCTCGAGAAGATCAAGGACTACGAGGGCAAGGTCATCGTCGAAGTAAATCAGGAGATCGACGAAGATCTGGCATCGGCCATCCAGGCTGCCGGTATCGAGCGCGTCAAGATTCGCTCGGTGCTCACCTGCGAGTCCAAGCGTGGCGTCTGTATTCGCTGCTACGGCCGCAACCTGGCCTCCGGCCGCACGGTCGAGCTGGGCGAAGCGGTCGGCGTCATCGCCGCGCAGTCCATCGGCGAGCCGGGCACGCAGCTCACCATGCGTACCTTTCATATCGGCGGTACGGCATCTCGTGTCTCGGAGCAGTCGCACCTCGATGCGAAGAATGCCGGCATCGTGCGCTTCATCAATCTGACCACCGTCCGTTCCAAGGCCGGTGATCTGGTCGCGATGAATCGCTCCGGCGCCATCGCCATCGTCGACGAGCGTGGCCGCGAGAAGGAGCGTTACCAGACCGTCTACGGAGCAAAGCTGAAGGTGGAAGAGGGTGCACACGTCACACTCGGCCAGACACTGGCGGAGTGGGACCCATACACCTTCGCCATCCTCACCGAGATCGGCGGCACGGTGCAGTTCAAGGACCTGCAGGAAGGCATCACGCTCAACGAAGAGGTTGACGAGGTCACCGGCCTGTCGCGTCTGGTCGTCTCCGACGCCCCGGACGAAAAGCGTCAGCCAGCCATCCTCATCAAGGGCGCCAAGGGCAACAAGCGTTACCTGATGCCCAGCCGCGCTCACCTCATGATGCAGGACGGCGACGAGGTCTTCCCGGGCGACATCCTGGCCAAGATCCCGCGCGAGACCACCCGCACCAAGGACATCACGGGCGGTCTGCCACGCGTGGTCGAGCTCTTCGAAGCCCGCAAGCCGCGCGAGACGGCGATCATCAGCGAGATCGATGGTGTGGTTCGCTTCGGCGAAGTCACCAAGGGTCAGCGCAAGATCTACGTCACGGCGGAGAACGGCGAGGAGAAGGAGTACTCGGTGCCTCGCGGTGTTCACGTCAACGTGCAGGAGGGAGAACGCTTGCGCGCCGGCGAGCCGCTGATGGATGGTCCGCTGAACCCGCACGACATCCTTGCGGTGCTTGGCGAGAAGGAGCTGCAGGCTTACCTGGTGAACGAGATCCAGGAGGTCTACCGTCTGCAGGGCGTTGCCATCTCCGACAAGCACATCGAGACCATCGTGCGGCAGATGCTGCGCTGGGTGAAGATCGAGGACGTAGGCGACACCAACTTCCTGCTTGAGCAGCAGGTCGACCGGTTCCGCTTCCGCAATGAGAACGACCGCGCCATGAGCGAAGGTGGGCGCCCCGCAGTAGGCCGTCCGCTGCTGCTCGGCATCACCAAGGCATCGCTCTCCACCGACTCGTTCATCTCCGCGGCCTCCTTCCAGGAGACCACCCGCGTACTCACCGAGGCGTCCATCAACGGCGCGGTCGATGGTCTGCGCGGTCTCAAGGAGAACGTCATCGTCGGCCGTCTGATCCCGGCCGGTACCGGCATGGAGTTCTACCGCAACATTGCGCTCTCACCGGAGCTCGAAGAAGCGGCGCAGAAGGTGCAGGAAGAGGTCTCCGCAGCCCAGGAAGCCGAGGAGCGCGAGCTTGAGCTCATGCGGCAGGAGGGCGAGGCCGAAGAGCTGGCTGCCGAGTAAGGTATCTATCCTGCTCTCAGCAGCTTGGTGGCATCTCATCAGGTGGGGCTCAGTGCCCCACCTTTTCTTTTGCTTCATTTGGCCGGGTAAAACTTCCCGGGTCTCAAGGCGTCTATTCAGTCACGCGCCTGAACCGCGGGAAAAATGCATTTGGGTCTGGTTGTAGCCTATTGATTGACACAGTGAGGAGTTATTTGTGCCCAGACCAAGCGCGAGGATGATCGCACGTAAGCAGTCCGGCAGGGAGAGACACTTCGGGTGAGTTTTCAGTCGCGACTCTCCAGCTCCCGATTCTCCAACTCCCGGTTCTCCAGACCAGCGGTACTCCTGCTAGTTTCGCTGCTCATGATCGCCGTGCAGGGATACCACTTCGGCGTGGACGACGCTGCCATCTATCTGCCTGCCGTCGAGCGCATCGTTACGCCTGGACTCTTCCCCTACGGCGCCGATTTCTTCCTCAGTCACAGCCGCGTCTCTTTCTTCTCCAATGCTGTGGGCGGTATGGTGCGCTGGCTGCACGTGCCGCTGCCCTGGGCCGTCGTCATCTTCCACGTGCTCGGCATCTACCTGCTGCTCTTAGCGGGCGACTGGCTCGCCCGTCTCTGCTTCACGCGGCCGCGAGCGCAGTGGTCGGCGATCCTCACGCTTGCCTCTGTCCTGACCATTCCGGTCGCGGGAACCGCGCTGCCGATCATGGATCCCTATCTCACGGCGCGCTCGCTTTCCACGCCTTTGACCCTCCTGGCGCTTACGGCAATTCTCGCCAGTCGTCCCGTTCCTGCAGCCGTTCTGTTGGGCATCACGGCTCTCCTGCATCCACAGATGGCGATCTACGGCGTCGCGCTGGTGGTGCTGTTGTCGCTTCCGCACTTGGCGGCGCGCCAGTTGCGGACCGAGGAGGCGCTGGCCTCATCTGTTGGTCTATTACAGCGCCTGCCCGACGGCTTTCATCTCGGGGCTGCGCAGGAGCCGTATCGCGAAACGCTTTACTCCCGCACCTTCTTCTTCGCCTGGGCATGGACCTGGTACGAGTGGCTCGGCGTTCTGCTGCCTCTCGTCATTCTCTTCGCCATCTCGCGTATCCGGTTCGCGGCTCTCACTCCCGTGGCGGCCCGGCTCTGCCGCGCTTTGCTGGTGCTGGGCGCGGTCTCCATCGCAGCGTTTCTTCTCTTCAGCTCCAGCCCGTACTTTGACGATTTCGTGCGCCTGCAGCCGATGCGGTCTTTCCAACTCATCTACATCGTGATGTTCGTGCTGCTCGGCGGCCTAGTCGGCGAGTATCTGCTGCAGGACAAAACATGGCGATGGCTGGCTCTCTTTGTGCCCATCTGCGTAGCGATGTACGCAGTCGACCGCAGCCTGTATCCCACCAGTCAGCATCTGGAACTGCCTGGCCGCGCCGTGACCAACCCATGGCTACAGGCATTTGAGTGGGCGCGGGACAACACGCCGCAGGATGCTGTCTTCGCGCTTCCCCCGCGATACCTGCAGATCCCCGGTGAGGACCTGCACGGCTTCCGCGCGGTTGCGGAGCGCAGCATGATTGCCGACTGGGTCAAGGACAGTGGTGTCGCTTCCATCTTTCCGCAGATGGCGCCCGAGTGGAAGCGCGAGCAGGAACTTACCCGTGGCTGGAATCACTACTCTGCCGCGGATTTTCTTGCGCTGTCGACGCGCAGTCCCGTCAGCTGGGTGATGGTCGAGCCGCGGCAATCCAATGGCCTCGAATGTCCTTTTCAGAATGCCGCGGTGTCGGTTTGCAAACTCGAGCCCCAATCCAATGCCCATAGCGACATCCAGACTGATGCCCAGAGCGATATAAAGACCAGTATTTGGTAACCGTCGCGAACTTCGCGCATCATAGAAGAACCATCTCAGCGGAATCTCATTCCGCAGCTTTCCAGTGAAAGGAGGCAGCATGCAGCATCGGCAGCAGTGGTTCCATGCAGTTCAGGCAATCAAAGCAGTTCCGGCAATCAAGAGGATGGCTGTGCTGTGTGCGCTGCTACCTCTCGCAGCTCATATCGCACTCGCACAGGGACGCGTCATCTATCCCGATCCAGCCGTGGCCAAGAACGAGATCCAGAATGCGCTCCAGCACGCCAAAGCCCAGCACAAGCGCGTCATCCTAGACTTCGGTGGCAACTGGTGCGGCGACTGCCAGGTCCTGGATATCTACTTTCACGATCCCGCGAACAAGTCGCTCTTGGAAGAGAACTTCGAACTCGTGGACGTGAACATCGGACGCTACGATGTCAACACGGACATCGCCGAGCGCTACGGCATCCCGCTCCAGAAGGGCGTGCCGGCATTGGTGATCTTGTCACCCGACGGCAAGGTCCTGCTGGCGCAGACCCATGGCGAATTTGAAAGCATGCGCCATCTCCAGTCGAGCGACCTGACAAAGTTCCTCAATGACTGGAAGCCCAAGCGCACAGGTGCACGAGCGGGAAGATAGAAGCAGAAGACGAAAGCAGACAAAGGCAGACAACAACAGATAACAGCAGAATGGTGTTGATAGTCTATCTGACTTCGTCTGCTGTTGTCTGCTGTTGTCTGCCGTATCCTGCCGCTGTCTGACCTTCTACTCCAGCACCGTGAAGCTGCCCGCTTTATCCGCTAGCGAGCTGCCACCCACGAATACATCGAAGGTTCCCGGCTCGACCACGCGCTTGACCTCTGCGTTATAAAACGCCAGGTCATCATAGTGCAGCTTGAAATCAATGTGCTGCGTCTGGCCCGGTTGCAGCAGAATGCGTTGAAATCCCTTCAGCTCCCGCACCGGCTGCGACACGCTCGCTACCGTGTTGTGCAGGTAAAGCTGCGCAACTTCAGCTCCCGGCACCGAGGAGATATTCTTCACGTCCACGCTCACCGTGATCGTGCCCACATCCCTGCTGCTGCCGCCGCTGTGATCGATCTTGATGTTCGTGTATGTGAACTGCGCGTACGACATTCCCCAGCCGAAGGGATACACCGGCGCGTTCGGCGAATCGATGTAGCGGGATAGATATTTGTCCACCGGGCTTGTCGGCGGATGCGTCAGGTCAGCCTCACCCGCGGGACGTCCCGTGGGCAACTGTGCGAGATACAGCGGCTCCTGACCCACGCTGTAAGGAAATTCGACCGGCAGTCTGCCGGAAGGGCTCACATCGCCGGTCAGCACCGAGACCAGCGCTGGGCCGGCCTCAATGCCCGGAAACCACGCTTCGAGAATCGTCGGCACATGCGCCGCCGCCCACGGAATCGCCGTCGGTCGGCCGTCGAACAGCACCAGCACCACAGGCTTGCCCGCGGCCACGACCTGCTTCATCAGCTCTTCCTGGTTGCCGGGTAGTGTCAGGTGCACGCGGCTTGATGCCTCGCCTGTCATCGTGCTGCCCGCCTCACCCAGCGCCAGGATTACGAGGTCGGCATTCTTTGCCGCCGTCACCGCCGCTGCGAACCCGCCGGTGTCTGTGCCCAGGATGTCCGTGCCCTTCACATAGGTAAGCTTCTTGCCGAGCTTGTCCGTCAGTGCGGCGCGCAGCGTGGTCGCGTAGCGAGCCTCGCCCTGCGCTCCCCAGGATCCCAGCATGTCTTCAGCGTCATCGGCCAACGGACCAATCAGCGCGACCGATTTCAAATCGCTCGCCAACGGCAGCAGTCGCCCCACACCCGGGATCGCCTCATTCTTCAGCAGCACAAAACTCTCTTCCGCTGCCCTTTTCGCCAGCTCGCGGTTCTGCGGCGTGGGTGCATACGGCGGCAGGTTCTCGTCGGTGTAGGGATGCTCGAACAGTCCCATCGCGAACTTCACCCGCAGCACACGCCGCACCGCCTCATCCAGCACCGGCATCGGCACTTTGCCGCTGTCCACCAGTCCGGCCAGCCGGGCGTGGTAGAGGTCGCTTTGCATATCCATATCCACGCCTGCGGTCAGCGCCTTCTCTGCGGCGGTCGCGCCATCAGCAGCAATGCCATGCTTCATCAGCTCGCCGACCGCGCCATAGTCGCTGACCACCATGCCGTCGAAGCCCCACTCCTTGCGCAGGATCTTCGTCAGGGTGAATGGATTCGCGCTCGCCGGCACTCCATTCAGCGCATTGAACGCCGACATCACCGTCGCCGCGCCTTCTTCCACTGCGGCCTGGTAGGGCGGCAGATACACCTGACGCAACCGGATCTCCGACATGTCCGTGGTGTTGTAGTCGCGTCCCGCCTCAGCCGCGCCGTACGCCGCGAAGTGCTTCACCGAAGCAGCTACGGAATCCGGTTTCGACAGGTCGCCCTGCTGATACCCGCGGATATACGCACGCGCGATCGCGCTTCCCAGGAACGGATCTTCGCCGGCGCTTTCAACGATGCGTCCCCAGCGCGCATCCCGCGAGATGTCCACCATCGGCGAGAACACCCAATTGATGCCATCCCGCCGCGCCTCGGTGGCTGCCATTCGGGAGGCCTGCTGCACGATCTCCGGATCGAAACTAGCCCCCAGCGCCAACGGCACCGGGAAGGTCGTGCGGTGGCCGTGGATCACATCCAGCCCGAAAAGCAATGGGATATGCAACCGTGACTGTTCCACTGCAATATGCTGGTAATGGTTGGTCTCTTTCGCTCCAGTCACGTTGAATAGCGAGCCGATCTCGCCCTTGGTCAGCATCGAATCGAAATCGAGCTTCTCGCCCGTCGGCCCGGTGACGGTGCTGCCGCCCGTATATTGCGTCAGCTGGCCGATCTTTTCTTCCAGCGTCATCTGCCCCAGCAGTGCGTCCACGCGGCTGTTCAGCTTCTTGTCCGCAAGCTGCGCACTCGCGTGGGGCATCGTCGCTGGCGGAGGTGCAGGCACGGGCTTGTGTTTTCGCGACAGGCCGGCAAATGTCGGAGTGCATGAGAGCACAAGTGCGACAGTGGCGGATGCGAGGGAACGGCGAAGCGGATGGTTCAACAGGCAGTCTCCTGTGGTGGCGGCGCCACCGTAATCCTAACAGCGACCGCGGGCCCAAGTGGCTATAAGGGCCTTGTCTCCACAGCGCGTCAGTAACCCAGCGCCGCATTTGGATATGGGTCGAAATCTATTTGCGGCCGGCGAATCGTATCCTCTGGAGTCACCCTTCCGCTAACCCCGTGACAGCGCAAAGTGCTTTCTCCGGCGGGGGCTACGGCGGTACCCTGAATGCACGGAATGCTGCGCCCACTCCAGCAGTTGCGGCGAGCCACGCTGCACGCGCTCTCTCACGATGTGCTGACGCTCGCGCGGGCGACAGCATATTCGGCGATCCTCGGCCTGTTTCCGGCCCTGCTTGTGGTCACCACCCTGCTCGCCCTGGTCCCGCAGAGCGACACGCTTATGGGCGAAATCCGGACCGCCCTTGCCGACTTCCTTCCCGGCAATGCCGTGGACGCCATCCAGGACTACTTCAATACGAAGCACGTCCGCTCCCTGCAGGCGGTTAGTTCCGCGACTCTGGTCACGCTCTTCGGCTGCATGGGTATGATGACCTCCTTCATGCAGGGCTTCCGCCGCGCCTTTGCCTCGCCCATCTTCGACGACACCCGCACCGAGTGGAACCCGACCCGCGAACGCGTGACCGCTCTTGTACTGATCCCCAGTTGCCTCGTCCCCATGGCCCTGTCCACCGCGCTCGTCGCCTTCGGCCATCAGATCGAGGAATGGGTCATCGATGTCGCCGCCCACGGCTTCAAGCCCTACGTGCTGTTCCTGTGGCGGATGTCGCGCTGGTCCATTGCCATTCTGTGCACTGCAGTCGTGCTCGCCGTCATCTATCGTTTCGGTACGCCCCGCCGGCAGAGCTGGCGCGATGTCATGCCCGGCGCCGCTATGTCGGCCGTCATCTGGTTCGTCACCACCCTGGTCTTCGGCTGGTACGTAACCCGATTTGCTGACTACAGCATCATCTATGGATCGCTTGGCACCGCCGTGGCCACGCTGGTGTGGCTCTACATCACCGCGCTCGCCGTGTTCCTGGGCGCGGAGTACAACGCGCAGGTCGAGGCCGACCATATCGCTCAGGCTGAGAGCGTTCCCTCAAAACAGCAGGAACTCATTCTTCCCTGAGGAGATCCAGGCCAACCGCGCCTTGCGAGTAGAATGGCAAGGTTAGCAAGACTACATACAGCCCTGGATGCCGCAAAGGGGCCGGAGTTTTCAAGAGATGCTGCCTGTATCAGATGGATCGCCGTTCGCTGCTGTAGACAATCGACGTACCAAAATTGTCGCTACGCTGGGCCCAGCCTCGAGCAACGAGGTCACCTTCCGCCAATTGGTACGCGCTGGCCTGGATGTCGCCCGGTTGAACTTCTCGCACGGCACTCATGAGCAGAAGCTCGAACTCATCAAGATGGTCCGCCAGGTCGCCAAAGAAGAGAACAAGCCACTCTGCATCCTCGGCGATCTGCAAGGACCCAAAATTCGCACCGGCAAGCTCGTCGACAAGACGCCGGTGCAACTCACCACCGGGCAGTCGCTCACCATCACGCCGCGCGAAATCGCCGGCACCTCGACGCTGATCAGCACCACTTTCCTCACACTCGCGGAGAACCTCACACCCGGCGCCCGCATCCTGCTCTCCGACGGCCTCATCGAGCTCCGCGTCACCGCCATCCGCGGCGACGATGTCGAATGTACCGTGATCAACGGCGGCACCCTGGGCGAGAATAAGGGCATCAATCTTCCCGGCATCTTTGTGAAGACGCCCTCTCTCACCGAGAAGGATGAGATCGACCTGAAGTTCTGTATCGACAATGATGTCGATGCCATCGCCGTCTCTTTCGTCCGAACCGCGGAGGATGTGCGCTATACGCGCGATCGTGCGCGCTCCCACGGCGGGGACATCTGGATCATTGCCAAGCTCGAAAAACCGCAGGCCATCGAGCACCTTGAAGGCATCCTGGAAATCGCCGACGGTGTCATGGTCGCCCGTGGTGATCTGGGTGTTGAGGTGCCACCGGAAAAGGTTCCCGCGCTGCAAAAGCACGTCATCCGCCGCGCCGGCGAATACCGCAAGCCCGTCATCACCGCCACCCAGATGCTCGAGTCGATGATCGAAAACCCGCGGCCTACGCGCGCTGAAGCCTCCGACGTCGCCAATGCCGTCTATGACGGCACCGACGCCGTCATGCTCTCCGCCGAATCGGCAGCAGGAAAGTATCCCGTCGAAGCGGTCAAGATGATGGATCGCATCGTGGTCGAGAGCGAAGCTGTCATCCTTGCCGATCCAGCCGCGTACCGCAAGAGCTCCTCGCACGTGCGGCTCTCTATCTCCGAGACCATCTGCGAGTCGATGGCACATGCCGCCGAAGATCTCGATATCGCCGCCATCGCCGTCTTCACCGAGACCGGCACCACCGCCCGCCAGCTATCGAAGTGGCGTCCCAAGCCGCCCATCTTCGCGCTCTCGAGTGTGCCCAAGGTCATCCGCCGCATGAATCTTCTGTGGGGCGTGCACCCCATCGGCTGCGCCAAGATGTCCACCACCGAGTCCATGGTCGAAGAAGCGGAAGACATTCTCACCGCGCACGGCTACATGAAGCCGCAGGAGATATTGGGCATCGTCGCCGGCACCCGCACCCTCACTGGCTCCACCAACTTCCTCCGCCTCCACGTATTAGGCGACCGAGCCCCTGGCCATCACGACGAAAGCAGTGCCCACGAGCTGACTACGGCCTAGCTCTCCCCTATATCTGTATCCCGAACGGCAGGGCCATTGAGCTCTGCCGTTTGTATTGGGACCTCGTTGCATATCGCAGCGCTTGTCCAGATCGCAGCCCTGACGAATTAGCGGCCCAGAAAGAAAAATCAAAATAAATCCCGTCTGGCCCGCGCCGCGCGGAGCATAATGCCTGCACGTCGCGGAGGCATTGAGAGTGGGCAATCGAACTCGGCTCGCTGGATTCATAACTCTCTTCCTTTGCGCCGCCGCATCCCCATCGCTCCACGCCGTTCCCGCCCCTTTGCTCCAGACGAACGGCCCGCAACAGGGTTCGGGATTTTTCGGCGCATGGTGCGCGCAGGGCGATCCCAACAAGCATGCCTCTATCTCCGGCAACGGAGTCTTTCTCAATCTGACCAACGAGAATGGCGATACCTCCATCGGCAATCTGCAGGGTTCCAACCAGATTCAGGCGCCGCAGTGGCAATTCGTCACCGGCACGCTCAGCAACGATGACAGCCAAATCAATTGGTCCAACGGAACGTACTGGACGCGCTGCGAGAACGACGATGGTGGCGGGGGAGGCATACGCTGGCCTAACCTGACCGGGACATGGTTCGCGAATGGAGATCGTTCACGTTCCTGTTCCATTCGCCAGCGCCGTGGCAGACTGAGTCTGCAAAATGAGTCCGGGCAGGGCGCCAACGGCAATTTCAACGACAGCCGTCACATCTCGACCAACTGGTCCGGTACGACCATTCAGGGACGAATCAGGCAACACGGCAATCGCATCGATTGGGACAACGGCACATACTGGATTCGATCCAGACTCTACTGAGAGAGCCGCTCGCAACGAATCGTGAAGCGGCGGTTTTCCAATGCGCTACATAGACCGCGAAGAAGTAGCCCGCCGCCTCACTCACGAGGTCTGCATCCACCTTGTCCGCGATGCGATGATCGCCTTCTCCACTGGCGAAACGAAGCAGCTGCTCCGCTCCATCATCCCGCTCACCAACGGACACCTCTTCGGCATCATGCCCGGCGCACTCGGCGCGACGAAAGCTTTCGGCGCAAAACTGATCAGCATCTTTCCGGAAAATGCTGCGCAGGGCCGCCAATCGCACCAGGGCCTCATCGTCCTCTTCGAACCCGATATCGGCACGCCCGTCTGCATCGTCCATGCCGGCGAAGTCACCGCGATCCGCACTGCAGCCGCCAGCGCGGTCGCGACCGAAGTCCTCGCCCGCAAGGACGCAACGCGCCTCGCGATCCTAGGCACCGGCGAGCAGGCCGCCACGCACGCCCGTGCCATTGCAAGAATCCGCGCGCTCGAATCCATCACCGTCTGGGGACGTTCTTCCGAGCGCGCCCACACCTTCGCCGACAAGATGCATGCTGAACTCGAACTTCCGGTCACCGCGCTCGCCACAGCGCAGCAAGCCGTTGCAGATGCGGACATCGTCTGCACCGTGACGTCCGCGGCAGAGCCCATCCTCAAAGGCGAGTGGGTCAAGCCCGGCACGCATATCAACGCAGTCGGCTCCAGCCACGCCGGCCCCGCCGAGATCGACAGCGCACTCGTCGCCCGCGCCCGCTTCTTCCCCGACAGCCGCGAGGGCGTCCTCCAGCAAGGCGGGGAATTTCTGCGCGCCAAGCAAGCCGGCCTCATCGACGACAGCCACATCCTCGCCGAAATCGGCCAGGTACTCGCCGGCACCGCCCAAGGCCGCACTTCGCCCGGCGAAATCACCATCTACAAATCGCTAGGCCACATCGTGCAGGACCTAGCGAGCGCCTGGTGGCTATACTCGCAGCCTGAATCTTGAGCCTCTTACTTAGTTTCGTTCGGACGGCATTCTGCGGTTCTCAGGTACTCAAAGAACCGCATTGCGAACCGATTCTCCCTGGAAATGTCACGCTCCAGTCTTGACCAGAATCGACCCACACCGACTTTGCGAAGGAGTTTGGCATATTCGCGCATTTCGTGAGGAATGGTTCCAGAAACCAGCATTTTGACAACTCGCTCGCGAATCCGTTCTTTCTGACTTTCTGTCAAATCGGCGCGGCGTAGTGCTCTCGCCGTGTTGGATTTGAGAGTCTTGCCAAAAATAAAGTGGTGATCCTCTTCTATGAAATCAATGCCTAAGGCAATGCAAGCGGCGTCTCCTCGCTCTATACCCTCGATGACATCCTCCATAATCGGGTACACCCAAGTGACGTCGCCGTCTTTGGATTCACGAACTCGTGGCAATCTGGAATCAACAATGTGTAAAAGATCGCAGTAATGCCGGTATCGTGCCTGCACCTCGGCAATCGACCATGCGCCTGTTCCGTTGTAATCCCGTAAATTTCCACTATAAGAAGCTCGTATGTGAGGAGAATCGGACCGTTTGGCCATCGCATCCCTGCCAATATCGGCTTAAACATATCAAACATTGAGCAAGGGGTTCCTCTACGATGGTCGTCCCTGCTGATCGGCAAAATGGAGCCGCCGTCATCTGCTATCTCTGCAGTTGTCTGCAGTCGTCTGCCGTGGTCTTCTAAGACCCATGGGCCGCATCCGCGTACTCACCGACCAGGTTGCCAACCAAATCGCCGCCGGCGAAGTGGTGGACCGCCCCGCGTCCGTGGTCAAGGAGCTGCTCGAAAACGCGCTCGATGCCGGCGCCACCCGCATTCGCATCGAGGTGGAAGGCGGCGGCCGCAAGCTCATCCGCATCGTGGACAACGGCTGCGGCATGATGCGTGATGACGCGCTGCTCGCCTTCGAGCGCCACGCCACCTCCAAGCTCCGTACCTCGGACGATCTACTCGCCATCGCCACCCTCGGTTTCCGCGGCGAGGCGCTGCCCTCGATAGCATCGATCTCTCGCTTGGAGATAGAGACCCGCGCCGCCGAAGAGCCCGCCGGCACCCGCATCGAAATCGTCGGCGGCCGCATGCATCGCGTTGAAGACGCCGGCCTGCCTCCCGGCACCACCATCGCCGTGCGCGATCTCTTCTTCAACACACCTGCCCGACGCAAATTCCTCAAGTCCGAAACCACCGAACTCTCCCACGTAACCGCGTTAGTGACCCATTACGCGCTCGCGCATCCGGACAAGCATTTCGAGCTGCACTCCGCCACCCACGCGCTGCTGCAGGCGCCGCCCGTCGCTCAGCCAGCCGACCGCATCTTCCAGATCTTCGGCAAGGAGACGCTCGACCACCTGCTGCCCATCGCCGCCGAAGTCGATCTCGAGCGCGTTGGCCTGCCCGCGCCACCGCCGTGGAAGCAGGATGAAGAGTACGAGCCGCCGGTCCCCGGCCATCTCCGGCTCTCCGGCTTCACTTCCAAGCCCGAGTTAGAAAAGCTCAACCGCAACTCCATCTACTCCTTCGTCAATCGCCGCCTGGTGCGCGATCGCCTGCTGCTGCACGCGGTCTCGGACGCCTACCGCAACATCCTCCCGCCCACATCCTTTCCCGTCGTCCTGCTCTTCCTCGAGCTGCCGCCGGAAGAAGTCGATGTCAACGTCCACCCCGCTAAGACGGAAGTCCGCTTCCGCCAGCCCAGCTTTGTGCACGACTTCGTGCGCGACACGCTGCGCAACAAACTGATCCAGGTGCGGCCGGCCATGGGCTTCCTCGCCGCGCTGGAAACGCATGCCGTCGCTTCGCCTTCGCTGCTCCCCGGCGTCTCCGCGCTGCCCGGCGAGCCGGAGTCCGCGCCCTTTACCGGCAGCGCCGACTCCTTCACACTCGAGCCGCTGCAAGCCGCGCCGGCAACCCAGCGCCTCGACTTCACCTCTGCCGCAAACGGCGCCCTCATCGCAGCTCAAGAAGGCGCTGCACTCGCCGTGCTGAACGCGGTGCTTGCGCCGGCAGAATCCGCAGAATCCATTGCTCAAGTCGCCACGCCGGCGGCCATGGCGGCGGAAAACGGGGACGCAGTCGCCACCCTGCACGCCCTCGCCTCCCTCAAACCCATCGGGCAGCTTCGCGAGTCCTTCATCCTCGCCACCAACGAAGAAGGCCTCTGGATCGTCGACCAGCATGTCGCCCACGAGCGTGTCCTCTTCGAAAAAATCCTGCGCGAACGCGAAGTTGAGCGCGTGCAGCGCCAGCGTCTGCTCATGCCGCTGCTCATCGACCTCACGCCCGCCCAGATGGTCGCCTTCGCGCAGATCGCCGCGGAGCTCGAACGCAACGGCTTCGAAGTCGAGCCCTTCGGTCCGCGCATCCTCGCCATCAAGGCCGCGCCGGTTGGTCTCGAAGGCCGCGAGCTCGAGCGCATGCTGGTGGAAGTGCTCGAACAGAGTGATCGTCTGGACCAGCGCGAGAACCTCGCCTCTGCCCGCGCCCGCATCGCAGCCTCCATAGCCTGCCATTCAGCGATCAAGATCAACATGCCGCTCGATCCCGAACGCATGGCCTGGCTGCTCCGCGAACTGGGCAAAACCGAGCTGCCCACCAGCTGCCCCCATGGCCGCCCCATCGCACTACGGTATTCTTGGAAGGACATCGAGCGCGCGTTTCACCGCATCTAGCACCTTCGAGCGGCCCGCACTCCTCCTTCTCCGGCGACATGCGGAGGAGCATCCAAGATCGGAAGTCATGAGACAAGATCAACTGCAACAGGCGCGGCTTGTACGCTGGCGCCAGGACGGCAACGCGCTACTCACGCTGGACGACGCGGAGCGCTGGCTTGCCGACACGCCGCTGTGCCTCTACCTGCCAAGGCAACAGCATCTTCCTGTGCCCGCACCTACCTTCGTTGAAGCGATTGCCGGCCGTCCCGATGCCACGCCCGGACCCGAAGCCATCGCGGCCGCCGCGCAGATGCTCGCGCGCCTGGTCGCCTCAGGCGCTGTGATCGCGCTCAACTTACTCGGCGGCGGCCCTGGCTTTGTCGGCGAGCAACCCGACTTCCTCGCCACCCCGGAGGCGTTGCCTTATCTCTACGCGCTGCAGCCGGAGCGCAATCCAAAACGCGAGCCAACGACCGTAGGCGGCGCGCGCGTCTCGCCCCTTGCCGCCGAGGCTTACAAAATACTCGAGCGCGAAGGAGCGCTCACCACAATCGAGTTGCGCTCCCGCCTCGGTCGTGAAGTCACCGAAGCCGCCGTGCTGCGCTCGCTGGCGGAGCTCTGGCACACCATGCGCGTCGTGCCCGTGCCTTCCGAGTCAGGCGAAGGCGCGCACTGGGAGCTGCTCAGCGCCCGGCACCGCCGCGAGCTCAACGTCGGCAGCACGCAGTCGCAGACCACCGCGCTCTCCATCCTCGCGTCGTTCTATCTGCAGTCCGCCGTTGCAGCCACGGAGGAAGAAGTCGAAATCTTTCTCTCGCCGGTTGCAGCTCGCTCGCGCATCCGCGATGTCGTCCACGGCCTCTCCACCACGCGCCAGCTCGCCTCTTTCCCGCTCAATGGCGAAGGACAGCTCCACGTCGAGGGATCGCTGCCCGAGTTGCCGGAAGAGGAGACGATCGTTCTCGGCGCTGGCGCCATCGCCGGAGAGGATGCAGGACTGGAGCAGAACGAGCCGGATCTGACGGAAGCTGCGGCAGCCCAACCAGCAAGGATGCAGGAGAGGCCGATGCCACCCCGCCGTTCTCCCCGCCCCGCTTTTGGAGAGCGTGCCCGCGGCAGCTTTGCCGCCCGCGACCGTCGCCCCCCTTCGCAGGACCGCCCACCGCGTCGCGAAGGCGGCTTCCGGAGGCCGCAACGAAGCGATTTCAGTAAATCCGGCGGCAGCACCTTCCGCAAGACCTTCCACAGTCCGGAAGGCAACGAGGCAGCCGGTGCAGAAGGCAGCAGCCGGCCATCCCGTCCCAACTTCGAGCGCCGTGCACGTCCCAGCTTTGGGGGTTCCGGTCGTCCCGCGGGTGCAGATCGCCCTGCGCGCTTCGAGCGTAGCGGCACAGGAGCCCCCCGCAGCGGCGGCAGCTTCGGCCGAGCCAGCGGCGGTGCCGGCAAGCCCGGCGGTTTTCAAAACCGCAGAAGTTTTGACAAAGGCCGTCCAGCGCGTCCCGCCGGCGGGAGCTTCCGGCCCGGAAAGCCGTTTTCGGGCAAGCCTTTTTCGGATCGCCCACCCCGCTCCGGTGAAGAGGCAGAGCGTCCGCGTTTCCGCCCCGCAGCAGGCGCCGGC
>JBJMGC010000269.1:0-10626 GCA_045808105.1 Acidobacteriaceae bacterium
TCATTGAAGAGTGCAACCGCGAGGGCCGCTTCCCGCGTGAGTTGGTGAAGCCGATGGGAGAGATGGGCTTCTTCGGCGCCAACCTGCACGGCTATGGCTGCGCCGGTATGTCCAATGTCGAATACGGCCTGGTCACGCAGGAGATGGAGCGCGGCGACTCCGGCATTCGCTCGTTCGTCAGCGTGCAGTCCGCGCTCGTGATGTATCCCATCTACACCTTCGGCACGGACGAGCAGAAGGACGAGTGGCTGCCCGCCATGGCGAAGGGCGACAAGCTGGGCTGCTTCGGGCTGACCGAACCGGATTTCGGGTCGAACCCCGGCGGCATGCGCACCCGCGCGAAGCGCGACGGCACCGACTACATCCTGAACGGCGAAAAGATGTGGATCACCTCGGGCTCCATCGCCGATGTCGCGGTGATCTGGGCCAAAGTGGCGGACGAGGACGATCGTGTTCGCGGCTTTCTGGTTCACACCAAAACGCCGGGCTTCCGCGCCTTCGATGTGCACGGCAAATGGTCGTTGCGCGCCTCCGTCACCTCAGGGCTCTCGTTGCAGGATGTCCGGCTGCCCGCCTCGGCGCTACTGCCCGGTTCCGGTGGCCTGAAATCCCCGCTGATGTGCCTGAACCAGGCGCGTTACGGCATTGGCTGGGGCGCGCTGGGCGCAGCCATGTCCTGCTATGACACCGCACTTCAGTACTCACTGATGCGCAAGCAGTTCCGCGATCAGCCCATTGCCAGCCATCAACTGGTGCAGGAGAAGCTGGCCTGGATGATCACAGAGATCACCAAGGGGCAGTTGCTCTCCCTGCAGGTGGGCCGGTTGAAGGATACCGGCAAAGTGAGCCACGAGCATATCTCCATGGCCAAACGGAATAACGTTGCGATTGCCCTTGAATGCGCGCGCATGGCGCGGGATGTTCTGGGCGCCAACGGTATCAGTGATGACTATCCTGTCATGCGTCACATGATGAACCTGGAGTCGGTCAAGACCTACGAGGGTACGCAGGATATCCACACGCTGATCATTGGCCAGGCCATCACCGGGATCGCGGCATACTGAGCCAATTTGGGCTCCAGAGACGATGCGTCCATCCCACCTGCGATGCACAAATTTGCCCAAAATCGCCGGTAAATTTGGCGTTAGATTTACATAGCAACTTGCTCCCCCAACTGTCGTCTAAGCCTGTAAGGGGAAGTGTTTCAGTTTGACGCTCAAGACCAAGTCCGTCGCTGTCGTGAAAAGCATGCAGCTCCCGCGCAAGCCGGAGTTCGATGCCCTGCGCGGGCTGTTTCTCGTCTGGATGACCTTGACGCATCTGCCTACGCGCCTGAGCGATCTGGTCAATCAGCCCTTCGGCTTTGTCTCCTCGGCTGAGGGATTCGTCTTTCTGTCTGCATTGCTGGTCGGGCGCGTCTACATGCGGCAGGCGACGGAAAATGCCGGCCGGATGCGCGGGAAGCTGTGGAAGCGCGCGCTTCGTGTCTACGCCTATCACGTCTCCCTGCTGTTGCTGGCCTTCACCTTCGCGGCCGCGTTCGCGGTATATCGCCATCACGCCGCGCTCGAGCACCTGTTGGACTTCTACATCGCGCACCCGGCAGTGGCCATCGTCGGCTCGCTCTTGCTAATTTATTGTCCGCCGCTGCTGGACATACTTCCTATCTACGTCATATTCCTGCTCGCGTCGCCCTTCGCGTTCTCGATTGCGGTGAAGCGAAGCTGGCGGCCGGTCATCATTGCCAGCACGATCATTTGGCTGCTGGCCCAGTTCGGCTTACGCGCCGTCGTTCAGCATTACGTTGTCAGCATTACGCATCTCCCCATTCCGCTCCAGCAATGGGGCGCTTTCAATCTCTTCGCCTGGCAATGGGTCTGGATTATGGGCATGTGGATGGGCGCCCGGTCGATCGAAGGCGAATTGCCGCTGCATTCTCTTCCCAAGTGGACGGCGGGGATTGCTGCGGCCGTCTGCCTGTTCTTCGTGGGTGTGCGGCACGCCTGGTGGGGCACCCGACTGACGCAGGACAGCCTGGGGCTTTTGCTCGATAAATGGCAGCTAGGTCCCTTGCGCGTCCTGAACATCATCGCCTTCGTCCTCGTGCTTTACAGCCTGCGTGGGGCGGTGCGGTGGCTCATCTCACGCGAGCCGTTCATCACGCTGGGACGGGCGTCCATCGAAGTCTTCTGTGCCCACCTGCTGTTTGTCTTTGTGGGCCTGGCGCTGCTGTACGGAGAGGTCCCTCAGCTGCACGGCATCTATGCACTCTCGTTGCTGATTGCAACTTTCATCGGTCTCATCTATGTGGCACAACGCCAGGTGCGTCGAAAGCATGCGCAAAAAGAGCGCTCGACTCGCGTTCCATCGCCCATAGCCGACAGTATGGCTTCCTGACCGCTCTCGCTCGCGAGCCGGAACCGGTCCGGCGTACTATCTCGTCCATGGATACAACGCGCCGCACGCTCTGTCTTTCGCTGCCCGCCCTGGCCGCCACGGCCGCGCTCGCCGCTCGAGCCGCAGACCAGCCGCTCGCGCCCATTCAGTCATTCGCCAAACCGTTTGACACCTTGCCCGTCCACCAAAACGGACCCAATGCCTCGCGCGCCATCCTCGACGGCACGACGCATTCCAACGATCACCTCGAGGTGCACGAAACCACGCTCGCTCCCGGCGGCTCGCCGCATCCGCCGCATCAGCATGCGCACGAAGAGCTCTTCCTGATGATGCAAGGCCAGCTCGCCGTCACTATCGCCGGCAAAACCACCACCATCGATCCGGGCGGGGCCGCCTTCGTCCACTCCGGCGAACTCCACGGCGTGCGCAACCCTGGCACCAAGCCGGCGCAGTACTTCGTCGTCGCGATAGGCACCTAGCACGCCGCACCCACAACGGCACCCTTTACTGAGGAAGTCAGGCTTGGCAATGACCAAACCACCCGGGGCCTTTGCCGGGACGATGATCGTGTGTTAGCGTCCGTCTCACAGCACACTCATCCCGCGCATTCCTTTCGTGAGGACCCGCATGCACGTTTCGCCTCGCTGCCTCGCTCTTGCAGCCCTGCTCGCCGCCTCCGTTCCCGCCATCGCTCAGACCACGGCCGCCTATCCCAGCGAAACGCCCGCGCACTTCCAGCCCACCAATGCAGGCTTCGAGTACCAGCGTCGCGATGTCATGATCCCGATGCGTGACGGCGTCAAGCTGCACACCGTCATCCTCATCCCCAACGGCGCGAAGAACGCGGCCATCCTGCTCACCCGCACGCCTTACGATGCCACCGCGCTCACCTCGCACGAGCAGAGCTCGCATCTCGCACCGATCCTCCAGGGTTATGACAATGCGGTCGATGTCATCGTCGACGGCGGCTACATCAGCGTCGTCCAGGACATCCGTGGCAAGTACGGCTCGGAGGGCGACTACATCATGAACCGCCCACTGCACGGCCCCCAGAACCCTACTCCGATCGACGAGTCCACCGACACCTACGACAGCATCGAATGGCTCGTTAAAAACGTCCCCGAGTCCAATGGCAAGGTTGGCATTCTTGGCATCTCCTACGATGGCTTCCTGCCTCTGATGGCGCTCGTCCATCCGCATCCGGCGCTCAAGGTCGCCGTTCCGATGAATCCGATGGTGGATGGCTGGATGGGCGATGACTGGTTCCACAACGGCGCTTTCCGCCAGCAGAACCTTGCTTACATCTACGACCAGTCGGCCACTCGCTCCAACACCATCACCTGGTGGACAAGCAACTACGACGATTACGATATGTGGATGCGCGCCGGTTCCGCTGGAGCGCTCGCCAAGGAGCGGGGCATGGATCAGCTTCCCTTCTGGAACAAGGTCGCCGCACACCCCGCCTACGACAGCTTCTGGAGCGACCAGGCGCTCGACAAGATTCTCGCGAAAGAGCCGCTCATCGTACCCACTCTGCTCGTCCATTCACTCTGGGACCAGGAGGACATCTACGGCGCGATCGCCGTCTGGAAAGCTGTCAAGCCAAAGGACACTGCGAATGACAAGCTCTTCCTTGTGATGGGTCCGTGGCATCACGGTCAGGAAATTGAAGACGTCAGCACTCTTGGCGAGCTTCACTTCGGTCAGGACACCGGCCTCTACTTTCGCCGGCACGTCCTCGCGCCCTTCCTTGCTCACTATCTGAAAGATGAAGCGCCGCAGATCCCGACCGTTACTGCGTTTGAAACCGGCGGCAACGAGTGGGAGAAACTACCAGCGTGGCCCGCGGGCTGCGCCCAGGGCTGCACAATCCAACCCACGCCGCTTTATCTTGAGCCGAATCTCGGCCTTTCTTTCGAGAAGCCTTCCGGCAACGAGGCATTCACCAGCTATATCTCTGATCCCGCCAAGCCCGTGCCCTTCCGCAAGCGGCCCATCCAGCCCATGGGCTACACCGGCGAACTCACCTGGTCCTTCTGGCTGGCCGACGATCAGCGCGAAGCCTCCGGCCGTCCGGACGTCCTCTCATTCGTAACCGATACACTTACCCATCCCCTCAAGATCAGCGGCCAGCCGGTCGTGCACCTTGTTGCTTCCACCAGCGGCACCGACTCGGATTGGGTGGTAAAGCTCATCGATGTCTACCCGGATGAAGTCGCTCAGTACCCACACCTGGGCGGCTTCCAAGTCATGGTCTCGGCAGATATCCTGCGCGGCCGCTACCGTGAAGGCTTCACCGTCGCGAAGCCGATCCACGCCAACACACCGCTGCCCTATCTGTTCGATTTGCCCACGGCGAATCACGTCTTCCTGCCCGGCCACCGGATCATGGTGCAGGTGCAGTCCGCATGGTTCCCGCTCTACGACCGCAATCCGCAGACCTTCGTGCCCAACATCATGTTTGCGAAACCGGGTGACTATCAGAAAGCCGAACAGCGCATCTATCACGCGCCGGACAACGCCAGCTATGTGGAGCTGCCACTGGTAAAGCAAAAAATAGTGCGGCAGTAGTCCGGGATGAGTGCCCAGGTGTCGCGTCTGATATCCGCGCTCTTACTTCTAACCGGCTGCCGTCTCCGCGGCAGCCTTGCGCAACTCCGCCGCCGCATCACCGTTCGGAAGGAACTCCATCGCCATCCATCCGCGATAACCATCGCGCCGCAGTCCGCGATAGATCGCCGCATAATCGATCACACCGGTACCCGGAGCATGACGCCCCGGTACATCGGCCACGTGCACCAGCCCCAGCAGTTCTATGTTTCCGTGCAATGGAGCCAATAGCGGCCCAACACCGCCGTCCTGCGACAGTCCGCGCTGCTGATGATAAAAGTCGTAGAGAACCTGCACGCTCTCGAGCTTCACCGCACGCGCAATCTCGAAGGCTTCCTCTACGCGCGTCAAGTAAATCGGCGGATTCTCCAGCGTATCGATGGGCTCCAGCAGCAGCACGAATCCCCGCTTCGCCGCTACGTCACCCGCACGCTTCAGGTTCTCAATACACACCGCATGCTGCTTCTCGCGCGAGATTGAGTTGTCTCGCTTGCCGGACAGCAGAATGATGCGCCGGCAGCCGAGCCGCTCCGCCTGGGTCATGCGCCGGCTTAGCTCATCCGCAAGTTTCTGCGCCGCGCCCGGTTCAGCAAATCCGGTATCGATGCCCGCCATCGCGTCACACACGATCCCCAGTTGCGCCATCCGCGCGCGGATACGCTTGATATCCGCGGCCGACCACTTCTTGTCCTCATCGACCAGCTCAATTCCGTCGTAGCCCGCGTCGGCCGCCAGGTCGATCGCCTGCTCCGCCGGATACTTCGGCCGCAGCGTCCACAGCATCACGGAAAGCTTGAAGGGTCGCGCCGCCTTCTGCTGCACAGCGAACCCACGCCGCGCACGCGACGCCACCGCAAGCCCTGCCAGTCCGCTTGCGAGGCTTCTGCCAAACTGCCGCCGGTTCATCATGACGCGATCGTGCCGGTGATCATTCAGCGGTTACCGGCACCGACACATCCGTCGTTTCCCACCGTATGTGCAGTGAGCTCGTCTTTCCCTGGAACGGCTCCAAGGTGATCGACATCACCTCTTGTGGCGACGATAGCGTCTCCTTCTTCATGTCTACGCGCGCCAAGTCCTGGCTCTGGTCGTATTTGGTGCCCCATTGCCCGGTTTGCTTGTTGATGATCAGCTTCCAAGTGCCGCTCGAGGGCAGTGTGTACAGCGTGTAGCTACCGGCCGGCACCGTTGCTGTTCCGATCTTCAAATTTGCCTCAGTCTTCAGCGAGGTCGCCGGATTCGCGCCTGTCCGCCACACCTTGTCGTACGGCACCAGCCCGCCAAAGATCTTGCGCCCGCGCATCGAAGGCGAGTTGTAGTGGATCGAGACGATCTTGCCATCCACGGTCTGCGAAGTATCCGCCGGCGGACTCGGCATGGGCTTCTTCGTTTGGGCTTGACAGCCGATCAACGCAGTCAGGCCAATGCACATTGCAGAACTGATTCGCAGCAAACTCGTATTCATCGGTGAGTCTCCAGGTCAAAAGAATCGCGGGATGATGTTACCGCACTTTCTTGTACCGGAACTTCGACCGGATGTGAGCATTGAAATAGCGGCCTATGGACTCGGCTTGCAACAGCTCTCGCGCAACCCGAGGCGGAACATCCACATATTGGTAAACGTCGCCACTATGAAATTCGGCTTCGAGGACGGCAGCATCCCTCTTGTAGCCAACAGACCGAAGCTCCGAAGAATTGACCACCTGGCGCAACATGCAAATTTGCCCCTGACCCTAAGCCCCTCTTTCCTGGTCCGCTACTGACCCTCATCCCGCACGTAAGGCTTCAACAGGAAGTGCCGCGCCGTGTTCACCGCGCCCTGCGTGTTGTCGTTTGTCTGGATCGCCTGCTGATACTCGTGCACCGCGCGGTCGCGCTGGCCGGTCACGTCGAAGATCTTCCCCAACTGGATATGGCTCCAGACCTCGGTCCACTTCGGGTCGTCATCCCCGCGTAGCGCATCGCGATACGCATTCGCCGCCGCCTGGTAATTGCGCTGCGTAAACAGCACATCGCCAATGCGGTAGCTTGCCAGCGAGCTGGTCGGATTTGCCTTCAGGGCGTTCTGGAACTCTTCAATCGCTGCCGTCGTGTCACCCTGGGCCAGCAGTTGCTGCCCGCGCAGGATCGCCACCCGCACCTGCAGGTCCGGCGTGTTCTTCAGCACCTGGTTGTCCGGGTCGATCGTTATCTTGCGCGGCAAACCGAAAGTGTCGATTACATACTGCGAATCGGAGCCCGCCACCTCCACCTGCTTGGTCTCCGTCTTGCCTTCAGTCTGCACCTGCAGCGCCACCGGCATGCGGAACAGATCCAGGTCCTGATCGATCTCGCCAATCGTACGGAAGCCAGTGCCGTTCCCCAGCCGGTAAACGGTGTATTTGTTCGTGAACTGGGGCGCACCGGTTCCATCTAGCCACTGCGCAAAAAACGGCACCAGGTTCTGCTGGCTCGAGCCCTCGGCAATCTTCTCGAACTCACGCGTCGTGATCGAGGCGTCCCTATGTGTGCTCAGCACCGTCTGCAGGGTCTTCTTGAAGGCTTCATCCCCAATCTCATAACGCAGCATGTGGAAGACCAGGCCGCCTTTGTCCAGGGTCATCGACTGGAACTGAGGAGAGAACGCATCGAGCCTGCCCGCCGAGGTCAGCGGAATCGTGTCGTACGCCAGCGCACCGGCCGAGACATCCGTGATCGCCTGTTCCAGATTCTGCTTTCCCGCGACATCTTCCAGGTACATCAGCTCGCCGTAGCGCGACATACCGTTTGTGATCCAGGCATCGTTCAGCGTCGCCGGCGAGACGATGGAGCTCCACCACTGCCGCACAATGGTGTTGGCCAGCAGCCGGTAGTTGTTGCGCTCGCCCATCTGCCCGCCCGCTACCAGCGCCATCTCCGGCGCCCAGTAGGCCGGCACGGTGTCATCCGGCAACTCGATTACGTTCAGCCGCGCCGACTCCGCCGGCCCGAAGGTGCCGCTGAAGAAGTCGTACTCGCGGTTCGCCGTCTGCGCATACTGCTGGGCCACGCTCTCATGCGCCGGCGTGGTGTAAACCTTGATGTTCGCCGCGCCCATCACGCCAACCGGATTCTTGAACTTCGCCGCAACAATCGTTCCGGGAAAGCCGGGTCGGTCCCAATTGAATTGCCAGGTCTGCCCGCCTCGCTCCGCATGAGCCGCGCCCGTCGAGCCCGAGCCCAGCACCGTGTAGCCCGCCGGCGCATGCACCGTGATGTCCGCGGTGAAGCGGTCCGTCAGGTAGCCGGTCATCGGGAACCATCGCGCCGCATACAGCAGATAGCTGATCGGGTCGCCAATCGATGCCAGCTTCAAGTTCTCTACCGGAGATCCATCGGCGTTCTCCAGCGTGCCCTCGTACTCAAACGTCCACACCGCCTTGTCGCCCTTGGCAAGCGGCTCAGAGGGCGTTACCCGCAGCGTTGAAGCCTGTCCGCGCTCGGCATTCAATGGATGCCCGTCCGCGTCCGTCACCTTCGCCACCTTCAGCCCGGAGTGCAATTCGAAGGTCGCCACCGGCAAGGCATCGAGCGCGGTAAAGGTCACCTTCGCCGTCGCATGGAGTTGGTGCGTGGACGGAATCACGGAGGCGTCGATGTTGTAGCCGGTGATGTTGATCAGCGGCTTGGTGGAGAGCTGCTGCGCATGCGCGACAACCAATCCGAGCGTCAAGACCACAGAAACCACTGCGGCACGATAAAAAAGTCGAGTCATAACTTGCGTCGATCCTTGCATCAGTCCTTGCGTGGTTCTTTGCGTCGCCCACTCTTTCAATCCGTGCCCTCGAGTATGTCTTCTCATCCTCGGTATACATTCGCCGTCTGCGCCGGGCGCTCCGCCGATTCCCCGGCAGTCGAGCTCTCCGCTGCATTGGATGTCGAAATTCCCCTGCCGGCCAGAAGCTCCGCACAAATGCGTGCCGCACGGTCAATCGCGCTCTCATCGCCGCCGGTGCGCAGTCGTTCGCGGACCTCGCGCAGACCGGAGATCGCCTCCCCGCGGGCAGTCCCTTCTACCAGCAGCGGCCGCAGCGCGTTCACGATATTGCCCGCGGTGAACTCATCCTGGATTAGTTCGGGCACCAGGCGACGTCCCGCAATCAGGTTGGCCATCGCCACATGCGGCACCGTCACGAATCGCCGGGCGATCGCATAACTCACCTTGGACAACCGGTACACCACCACGAATGGATTTCCCTCGAGCGCTGCCTCCACGGTGGCCGTACCGCTTGCCACGACGGACCCGCGCGCATGGTAGAGCGCCGCCCGTGCGTCCTTGACCAGAACCGCCGTTGCAACGGAAGACTGCGCCGCCCGGACATCCGCCAAGATCGCCGACACCGTCTCCGGCGGAAGCGTCGGCGCCACCGGGACCACATACTGAAAGGTGTCACCGAGCATCGTCGCGGCTTCGAGCATCGTGGGCAGGTTCAGGTGAACCTCGCGTTGCCGGCTGCCCGGCAGCAAGGCCACCCACGGTTTGGACGCATCCAGCCCATGTTGGCGAGCGAAGGCCTCTCGCGTCACCTCCGGGGCGGCCAGGTCGGCCAGCGGATGCCCAACAAACTCCGCCGCCACCCCGCGCTCGCGGTAAAACGGCTCCTCAAAGGGGAAGATCACCAGCATGCGGTCCACAAACCGCTGCACCCGCCGGATGCGCCGCTTCTTCCACGCCCACAGCTGCGGCGAGACGAAATAGACCACCGGAATACCGTACCGATGCAGATGCTCAGCCAATCGCAGATTCACGTCCGGAAAGTCAATCAGCACCGCCAGTGCGGGCCGCTCAACCGCAATCGCCCGCTTCAGCAGTTGGAACTGTCCATAGATATAGGGAGCGTGCCGCACCACTTCGGTGATGCCCATATGCGCCACGTCCTCCGCGC
The DNA here is from genome assembly GCA_045808105.1 of Acidobacteriaceae bacterium. Taxonomy (GTDB): domain Bacteria; phylum Acidobacteriota; class Terriglobia; order Terriglobales; family Acidobacteriaceae; genus KBS-83. The sequence goes on from JBJMGC010000269.1 coordinate 9,912, forward strand.
GCACCACCGGCCGGAACCCCAGCGCCACCATGCGCGCCCCGCCCAGACCAAAGAACCGCGCCTCCGGCAGCAGCCGGCGAACCGCTTCCATCAAAGCCGCGCCGTACCGCTCCCCCGAAGCCTCACCGGCAGAGAGGAAGATCAGCGGATTGGCAGTGGCAGGCATCTCTGCCCATAAGGTTAGCAGCGCCCACTAAATCGGCATCTAGGACGCAAGGCCGTTGCCAAGCCACAGCAGGACCGTCAACTCGACCCAGTACTCCGATTCTTCCGGCTCGATTTACATGAGAAGACGGCGTGAAACGATTTGACCGTCTGCATCCCAATTAGTCAGGCTGGCGGATCCGCGCATCGTCAATCGTGGCGATCGGGGATCCGTCCGGCTCCCGGCCGCTCGTTCCCCTATTCCGCGCGCAACGCCTCGACCGGATTGACCGAAGCTGCCCGTCGCGCCGGTAGATAACTCGCCAGCATCGCCGCGAGCCCCAATAGGATCGCTACTCCCGCCAGCGTCGTCGCGTCCCATGGACGCACGCCAAACAATAGGGGACGCAGCAGCCCCGCGGTCGCCAGCGATCCAAGCACACCCGCGCCAATTCCAATCGCTATCAGCCGCAGCGCTTCGCCGAGTACCATCCCGGAGACCGTGCTCCGCTGCGCTCCCAGAGCCATCCGGACACCGATCTCGCGTGTCCGCTGGCTAACGGAATACGCA
>JBJMGC010000270.1:0-23683 GCA_045808105.1 Acidobacteriaceae bacterium
TATGTGGACGTGGTTCGCGGTTGCTAAGCCGGCGTCGATCGCCACCGTTACCATCGGCCTCGCTCGCACGCTCGCGCTCTTTCCTGCGCTCAAGTGGCTCGACCACACCGCCATCGGCTCCCCAATCCCGCTCGCCTGGTCGCAGCTCTTTGCCATCACCATGACGTGGCTGATGACTGGACTCAACTACATTGGGATCCGCCGCGCGGCAAATTTCCAGCTCGTCTTCACCTGGCTGAAGGTCCTGCTGGTGCTAGTGATCACACTTATCTGCTTCGCCAGCGCGCACGGCCTTGTAAAAAACTTCGGCACTGCCTTTGCCGGCGCCCAGGGCGGCTTCGCCGGATTCATGGTCGCGCTCATCGCGGCGCTCTGGGCTTACGACGGCTGGAACGACCTCAACATGATCGCGGGTGAAGTCCGCAACCCGGAACGCAACGTTCCCCTGGCGTTGCTCTTCGGCGTCGGCATCGTTGGCTTCCTCTACATTTCGGTCAACGCGGCCATTCAATACATGCTGCCGGCCGTAGCGGTTGCTGCATCGCCACGCCCCGCAGTCGCTGCAGTCAGCGTTGTTCTCGGTGCCACCGGAGCAACTCTCGTCACTGCAGGCATGGCACTCAGTATCTTCGTCACGCTGAACGGCACTGTGATGTCCGGTGCGCGTGTCCCCTTTGCCGCCGCACGCGACGGCCTCTTCTTCAGGAAGGTGGCCGAGCTAAGCCCTCGCTTCGGCACTCCTGCGCCCTCACTCGTACTGCAAGCCTCGCTCAGCACATTGTTGCTGCTTGCTGTGGGCCGGTTCCAGCAGCTCTTCGAGCTTGCCATCTTCGCCGAATGGCTGTTCTACATGATCGCGTCCAGCACCATTTTCGTGCACCGCCGCCGCGCCGCTGCTGAAAGCGCAACCACCTTTCGCATGTGGGGTTACCCCGTGCTGCCTGTGCTTTTCATCGTGGCGGCAGCAGTGCTGCTGGTCTACAGCTATCAGAGCAACCTGCGCAACTCACTGCTCGGCACCGGGATCATTCTCGCCGGCATCCCGCTCTTCTATTACTTCCGCCAGAACGCCACAAGCTAGGTCTTACGATCAGCGGTGATGGCTGCAACTTGCATGCCCGCACCAACAGGGAGACGCTTCTTGCATTGCGTGTCGCTCACACCACAAGCTGCAGTACTCCTTCCCTGCCGCTACCGGACACATGCATTTCGGATGTGCGCATTTCACTTGCATCCTCCTGCCTCCTAGCAGCTTGGGATGGGCGCAGCGTGCCAAAACCGGCGCTCATATTCGCGCCAACCCGGAATTGTTTCGGCATTGTGAAAAGCTGGCGTTGTCCTAAACCTGATCCATGCTCATTTGGCAAGAGCACCACGGCATAGAAAAACGACCTCCGTAATGCTGCATTTGTGGGATCCCGAAGAGCAACCTATGTGTAAGCGACAGCCAGCAACTTACACCTTTTAATGGACTTGCCATGATTTCTCTGGATCTCACCCGCGTAGCCCCAATCCTCGATCGGGACAAGCTGCACCTGATCAAGGGTCGCAACATATCGGTCTGCCACCACTGCAAAAAGAGTATGCTCCGCAAGAGCCTGCTGCGCTGCAATGAGTGCCGGCACGACTTCTGCCCCAACTGTCTGGACGCCTGCCGCTGCTACACGCAGGGCGGTTTCCGCATCGGGTCGCGACGCGAGAAGCGGCAGCCGCGTCACCTGGCCCTGGTCACGGGTGCCATGCCTCAAACCTTTCACCAGCGGTAAAAAACGCTCCGCATGTCCCACTGTGGGAATGAGTCCCGATCCGGGAACCAAGTGAACGCCACTAAGACCGGCGCCGCACACACTCCTCATACAGCCGCAGATACTCCCCCGCCGGCTCCCGCCAGGAGTAGTCCTTCGCCATCCCATTCCATTGCAGCTTCTGCCACGCAGGCTTGTCCGCGAAAGTAGCGAACGCCCGGTCCAGCGCCGCCATAAACGCGGCCGGCTCGTAGGGATAGAACTTGAAGCCTGTCCCGGTCTGCGCCGGAGCATTCCATTCTTCGATCGTGTCGTCCAGCCCGCCCGTCGCATGCACCACCGGCACCGTCCCATACTTCAGGCTGTAGATCTGGCTTAAGCCGCACGGCTCGTAGCGTGACGGCATCAGGAACATGTCGGCGCCCGCTTCGATCTTGTGCGCCATGGTGTCGTCGTAGGCCAGCTTCACAGCGATGCGCCCCGGGTAGCGCTCCGCGAAGGAGCGGAACAGCCCCTCGTAATAGGCCTCGCCCGTGCCCAGCACTGCCAGCACCAGGTCGCGCGTCATCAGCTCCGGCATGATCTCGGCCAGCAGATCAAAACCCTTCTGCGTGGAAAGCCAGGAGACGATGCCCAGAACAGGCGTGTCGTCGCTGCTCTTCAGTCCGAAGCCGTGCATCAGGTCGCGTCGGCAGTCGCGCTTGCCCTTCATCCGCTCCGGGGTATAGTGCGCGGCAATCTTGCGGTCCGTTGCCGGGTTCCACTCGTCGTAATCGACGCCGTTCAGAATCCCCTTAAGATCTGCCGATCGCTTTTGCAGCACACCTTCGAGGCCCGCGCCCAGCTCGCGCGTTTGGATCTCCTGCGCATAGCGCGGGCTCACCGTGCTCAGCGTGTCCGCGTAGATGATGCCGCCCTTCAGGAAATTCGCCTGCCCATAGAACTCCAGACCATCGACGGTGAAGACCTCCCACGGCAGGTCCAGCCGCTCGATGATGTTCGAGGGAAACAAGCCCTGGTGGCCCGCGTTGTGCACCGTCAGCAGGCACGGCACCTTTCGCAGCACCGGATCGAAGTAGTAGAGCGAGCGCAGCATCACCGGTATCAGCGATGCATGCCAGTCGTGCACGTGGAAGAGGTCCGGGATGCCGAGCTGTTTCACCGCCTCTATCACCGAGCGGCAGTACAGGCCGAAGCGCTCTCCGTTGTCGCTGTACTCGCCTCCAGCGGCGCCGTAAAGGCCTTCGCGATCGAACAGCTCCGGGCAGTCGAAAAAATAGAACTGCACGCCATTGCGCATGCCGCCATCCAGCACCGTGACGAAGCGGTTGAAGGAGTGGAAAGGAATCGTGATGCTGGGGATCGCAACCCGCCGCTCCGTCATATGCTTCTGCACCTGCCGGTAGTACGGCAGGTACACCGTCACCTGGTGCCCCTGGCGCGCCATCTCGCGCGGCAGTGCTCCAACCACATCGGCCAGCCCGCCCGTTTTTGCAAACGGCACGCACTCCGAGGCCGCATACACAATGTGCATTCCTGCTCCGTCCCTCTACACTGCAAGTGCTGCCGTCTCTCCAACTGGAGAGCGGCGCAGTTTCTGATTGTTGAACCCGATTCTATCCGGCTCGCACCCACGCCCCGACAAATGCAGAAGAAACCCAGGCTCGGTCAGAACTTCCTAGTAGATGCAGATGCCTGCCGTCGCGTCGTCGCGGCGCTCGGCAACATTGCGCAGGATGCCGTAGTCGAGATCGGACCCGGCCATGGCGCCATCACCCGGCTGCTTGCCCGCCAAGCCGGACACCTCACTCTGATTGAATTCGATCCCACGCTCGTCGCAGCGCTGACAAGCGAGTTTGTCCCGTCGTCGAATATTGAAATTCGCCACGCCGACATTCTCACTCTGGACATCACAGCGCTGGCACAAGAACGGCGACGCAAGCTCACCGTTGTCGGCAACCTGCCCTACTACATCACCTCGGATATCCTGCTTCATCTGCTTGCGCATCACGCAGCTATCGATCGTGTCGTGCTCATGGTGCAGCGCGAAGTCGTTGAGCGCATCACTGCCCCGCCTGGCAACAGCGACTACGGGGTGCTCAGCGCAACCATGCAGCTCTACGGCACGGTCGAAATGCTCTTTACGCTGCCACCCAGCGCCTTCGCGCCACCACCCGAGGTCCACTCCAGCGTCTTCCGCTTCCACGTGCAGCCGCGATTTGAGGAGCTCGGCATCACTCCCGGGCGGTTCGTGCCGTTCGTCCGCGCAAGCTTTGCTCAGAAACGCAAGACCTGGGCCAACAACCTGCGCAACGCCGGTTACAACGCGGACGCGATCGCTGCCGCCTTGACCGCAGCGACACTGGATCGAAACGTGCGCGCCGAGGCCGTCGATCTCCCCCACATGGCCGTGATCTTCCGCGCGCTCGGCAACGCCTAAAAAGCAAAGCGGCGAGGATGACTCCCCGCCGCTCTGACCTCCGTTGCAGCTCTAGTGATGACCGCCTGATGGCGCCGGAGCACTCACGTGCGGTGCCGGCGAAGGCGCTGACATCCGCGGCGCCGGAGGCGGTGAGTACGCTCGCGGAGGCGGTGAGTAGCTCCGCGGTGCCGGAGCGGGTGTATAGGTCCTCGGTGAGGGCATGATCACCGGCCGACCTGTTTGCACAGGAGGCGCTGGCCGGAAGACTGGCCGCGTCGGCGCAACCGTGGGCGGCCTCAAGCCAGCCGGAGAATTGCCCGGCGTCGCCTGAATCGGCGGCTCGTGCTGAACCTGCGCCGGAGGTCGCCTGTTGATGCCGTCATTGCCATCGCCGGCAAAACCATACCTGCGGCTCACCGGAGCCGTGTGCGTGCCCCGATAGGAAAACAGCCCGCCACGATTCGAATTCTCCAGCACCGGCAGCGGATCGATGCGCTGCCCTTCCATCCGCACCGGCTGCGTGTGATGGTTGTGAATGTCGCGCGTCGGCAATACGGGTCCGCGGTTCACCGCAACCAGATGGCCTCCTGTACTCGGCGGACCGACATGTCCACCGGGAATAGGCCGCGGCGGAGGCCGCCAGCCGCGCGGCGTATTCCAGATCGTCACCACCGGCTGCCACCCCAATCCGCATTGTCCGGGCACCCAGCCCCAGCCAATGCTGCCCCAGTAATTCCATGCGCCGCAGTGGTAGGGCAGCCAACCCCAGGAATATCCCGAGATCCACGTATAGCCCCAACCCGGATAGTTTGCCCAGTAGCCATTGCCATAAGGATCCCACCCGTCAGGCGTATCGCTCGGCACCCACACGTTTCCATAGCCCTCCACCGGATACCAGTCGCCGTTGGCGTCCAGGTCATCCCAGCCCGGCTCGTTCGCAGCGCCGCTTGTCTCACGCGCGCTTGTTTGCTGTTGCGCCTGCTGCGCAATTTGGCTGTCGCGGTCCTGGTTCCATTGATCCCACGTGTCACCCTGGATGCTCGCCGTTGTCACGTTCGAGGCATCATCCGCATCGAAATGCAAGCTGCGCCCTTCCTCGACCGTCTGATCAAAGGCGCCGCCCGAGGACGCACGAACAGTCCCGGCAAGAACCGATAGGTCCGGAGCGTTGTCCAGGCTGATGCGGAAGACTGCGTTGGTCACCGGCTGCGCCTGGGCGGCGTTGAAGTGCACGAGGAAGTGCTGACCATCTGCCGTGTTCAGCTCGAAGTACCCCAGACCGGAGAGCATCGTCACCTCCGTTGTCTCATCCCGCTGCTCAGCGGGAGGCAGCCGATCCAGCCGAAGCTGGCTGTTCGGCGTCACACGCGCCACGCTGCCATCGGTAAACTCCACCTCCGCCTGTCCATCGTCTCCGGTCGAAAGCGTATAGCCGGCAAGCAGCGGCATGTTGGCCTGCGCCTGATCGAACTGCGTCCTCTCGCCCTGAAGGATCTTGACCTGTCCCTGCACGTAGCTCAGGCGCACCAAAGCAGTCGTGGCCGGCACTTGCGCCAGCATTGTGCCGGCGCCGCCCGGCCCGGCACCCAGAACCAAGGCAATCAACGAAACCACCCAACGGCGTCCACGCATTGGCCCACCTCCTGAAGCTCAGGCGGCAGCAGATTCCCAAATGCCGTCGCTGGCTCTACTGGTTAGAACCCGCAATCCTACAGAAGGTCGCAGTCATTGGGCGCCAGAATGCATATGCGGGCTACGCATATGTCACCGCTCTTGAAAGATGAACCAAAGCTGAAGAATCCGGCCGCCCCGGTCTGGACCATCCGCGCGGGCAATTCCGCTCTACAGACGCATAAAGCGGTCTGCCTGCTCGCTACTTCGTTACCACGCCGCCAGCATCGACGATCGCCAGGAGATGGCGGGCGCGCTTCTGCGCCCGTTGCAGCACCGCCTCGTCCTTCACGATGGCGAGCAGCGTCTGCGCAATGTTCTGGAGCTCCAGGGCCTGTCCGTTCTGGGCCATGGTCTCCAGCGTCTCCAGCTCGGCGTCCAGGCTCAGGCGTCCGTGCTCATGCTCGATCTCCAGCCGTCGCCCTTCTTCCAGAGTTGCAGCGATACCTTCCATTTCCGTGGTAAGCCACTCAATTTTAGGGTCTTTACTGTAGTTGTAGGAACATCCGCCATGGCCATCCGCACCTTGGTAGCCCAGCTCCTTTTTCCCCGTGAAGGCGGTGTGCACATCCGCGCTCTCGCATGCGATGTTGAAGAACTTCTTAGCACGCGCGATGGCAAAGATGTGCTGGATGGTCGGCGCAATCGCCTGAATCGGACGATCCTGCCCCTCGCTGGGCAGCGCCGCGGTATCGTCCGGCGCGTTGGGACCTGCCTCGGCCTGGAACCTGCCGTTCCCATCCTCGTGCAGGGTGATGGTGTACTTCCCAGGCTGCAACTGCGGGTTTTCGAAATGGAACGTAACCGTCGCGGGCGGCTGCGCCTGCGAAGCCATGCACAGCGCCCATGCAAGCCCGGTGGAAACAGCGAAGGCCGCAATCCGCATCTATCGTTGCCTCGTAATTGGAATCGCTACCGACGCTCGCTGAGTTCGAGCCGCCGGCAATACAGCCGTCTGGACCACGCCGTGTGCGGTGAGCGTCTGCGCTGTGTGAATGTGACAGATTGCAATGGCCAGGGCATCGGCAGCATCCGCCGGCTCTGGCTCCTGCTCCAGTTCCAGCAGCCGCGCCACCATGAACTGCACCTGCTCCTTCTTCGCCAGCCCGTAGCCCACGACGGACGACTTCACGCTCAACGGCGCATACTCCGCAATCGTCAGGCCAAGGTTCGCCGCGGCCAGCATCGCCACCCCGCGCACCTGACCCAGCTTCAGTGCCGATTTCGCATTCGCGGAGAAGAACACATCTTCGATGGCGACCACCACCGGTTCATGCAAAGTCATTAAGGCTGTCAGCTCGGCATAGACACGAGCAAGCCGGGTGGGCAGGGTGTCCTTCTTCGAGAGCATGATGCCGCCGGCTGCCACCGCCCGTAAGCGTGAAGTTCGACCGGACTCGTCCACTTCGACCACGCCGTAGCCGGTGCACTCCGTGCCGCAGTCAATTCCGAAGACGCGCATGTGTGGAAGTCTATCGTGTTAGAGCTGGATGACGGCAGTGAGTGTGACGGTTCTCAACCCGATCAGCTGACTCGCGAGACACCCTCGACCGGCGAGCTCGCCGTCGCATACAGTTTGCGCGGCATCCGTCCCGCAACGAAGCTCTCGCGCCCCGCGAGCACCGCATGCTGCATCGCCTCCGCCATCAGCACTGGATTCTTCGCCGTGGCAATCGCCGAGTTGATCAGCACCGCATCCGCGCCCATCTCCATCGCCATGGCCGCTTCGGCCGCCGAGCCGATGCCCGCATCCACGATCAGCGGCACCTCGGTGATCATCTCGCGCAGAATGCGCAGCGTCGCCGTGTTCTGCAGTCCCATGCCGCTGCCGATCGGCGCCGCCAGCGGCATCACCGCCGCCGCACCCACATCCACCAGCCGCTTCGCGAACACGATGTCATCGGAGGTGTAGGGCAGCACGGTAAAGCCCTCCTTCACCAGCACGCGTGTTGCTTCGAGCGTCGCCTGCACATCGGGGTAGAGCGTCGCCTGGTCCCCAATGACCTCGATCTTCACCCAATCCGAGAGGCCCACCTCACGTCCCAGGCGCGCGGCGCGGATCGCCTCCTCCGCGGTGTAGCAGCCGGCCGTGTTCGGCAGCAGGAAGTAGCGCTGCGGATCGATGAAGTCCAGCAGCGATTCCTTCGTGCGGTCCAGGTTCACCCGCCGCACCGCCACCGTCACCATCTCTGCGCCAGACGCTTCGATGGCCCGCTGTGTCTCCGCGCCATCCTTGTACTTGCCCGTGCCCACAATCAGCCGCGACTGAAAGGCCCGGCCCGCAATCACCAGTGGTTCCATGGCCCTTAGTTTATCGCTAGAAAGAGAAAAGCCCGCACCAATACTGGCTGCGGGCCTCTCGCGGTGATCTGTTGGAGTTGACCTGAGGCGTGCACGCTTCTCAATTTCACCCGCCTGCCTCCCAATCTGGCAGACGCGGGCTACGAAGTGGGCCTCAGCGAATCACTTAACTGTATCGCCAGGTCTAGAGCATGTACGCCCTAAGCCTCAGTCACCTCACGTGTTGTGGAACAACTGCCGTCAGAAGTTTTCATTCGCTGGATCATCCTCCTTTCCCGTGTATTTCCAAATTATCGCTGCATCACGCGATAGGTCAAGTGAGGCACACCCTGCGGCGTATCCTGACTTTCAGATTCCCAAATAGATACCCGATATACCCTACTTTCTGTCATGGCGAATGCCATCGAATGCATTTCGCGCGGGCGCCAGGCCCGTAAAGAAAATCGTCTTGCCGAGGCTCGCGCAGCACTACGAACGAGGCCGCGCAACTCTACCGCGCCCAAAACAATAGCCTGGCCTATGCCCACACCATCCGTCACATTGCAGACATGCATCGATCAAGCGAATCATGCCGAAGCAAAACCCCTTATGAGGAATCTCTGGAGGTTTATCGCAGCAACTTCGACACGAAGCTCTCGACCTTGCAAATACGGTCAGGCCATATGCTCTTCTCAACGAAAAACTAGGCAACCTCAAAACAGCGAAACAGCTCTGGCAGGAGGCCAGAAATCTCTACGCCTCGCTTCGCTTGGAAGCAGGCATCCACGAGTGCGAAGCCCATCTCGCAAAACTCCTGCAGTCCTGAACCGCGCGATCGCCTTCCGCGGAACATCACCCATCACGATGCCGCGCGTCTATTGAAAAGACCGGCTGCATCCTTGGCCTGCACGCGACCCCCATCCCATCTGAGGCAGCATGACGCGAATCCCCCGATTCCTGTTCACGCGAACCAACCGCGCCGCCAACCTCACCATCGTGCTGCTGCTCTCATTTGGGCTCGGCGCTGCGGCGCTGCTCTCCGCCGCGCTCGATCGCTTCCTGCTGCATCCTCTCGACGTTCCGTATGCGGAGACGCTGGTAAGCGTCATGGAGCGCCACCCTCCCGTGACGAACACCGATTGGTTTCCCTACAGCCTCTACGACGCGATGCGAACGATGCACGCGCTACGCGAGGTGGCAGCCGAAAGTGATATCGACACCTCCGTCTCACTCCGCAACGGAGCGCAGGCGGACGTCCGCCCCATCCTCGCCCAGATGGTCTCTGGCAACTACTTTTCCATCCTTGGAACAGCCACGGCCGCTGGCCGCACGCTCGGGCCTGCAGACGAGCGCCCCACCACAGCCGAAATTCCGGTCGTCCTCGGCTATCGCTTTTGGACCCGCGCCTTCGCCAGGTCGCGGTCTATCCTCGGCTCGACGCTCACCATTGGGGGCAAACCATTCGTGATCGTCGGCATCATGCCGCAGAGCTTCTTCGGAACCCGCATCGATCAGAGCCCCGACGTGTGGCTCCCACTCAGCGCGCAGCCCCTGCTCTCCCACAAATCCCTCACCGATCCCGATTCAGACCGGCACTGCAGCAGTCCGCCGACATTGGCGCACATCATCAGCAGGAGTACAGCGAGTCCCCATAGCAGCAGCGTAAGCGCGTGGCGAAATCCATCGCGCAGGGCGAATGTGGTGTCCGTGATAGGTACGAGAGACCCCTGCGCGCCTGTGTCGTTAGGATCGTCGCGTATATGGACGGCGCGGTAGACGCCGACGAACTCCTGTTGCGCCTGCGCGAGCGTGATGCCGGATTGCAAGTGGCCGAACCGCCCGGCGGGAACGCGACACCGCCGTCCGCATCGCGCTCGGCGCCAGCCGCGCGCGTCTGCTGGCCCATGCCTTGCTTGAATCCGCCACGCTCGGGCTGGCCGGTGGCTGCGGTGGCATCGCTCTTGCCATCGCCGGTGCGCCACTCCTTGCCACGCTGCTGCCTTTGGGCCGCTACGCACATCCCGTATCGCTCGCGCCCAATGTCGCGATTGCGTTGCTCGCGTTCGCGCTGGCCCTGCTGCTCAGCCTGCTCTTTGGCGCTTTCCCCGCATGGCTCAGCTCGCGCGCCATGCCGCAGCACGCACTGCGACGCGGTACCTCCACCAGCCGATCGGGCAGGCTCAGCCGCGCGCTCCTCGCTCTGCAGACCGCCCTCACGCTCGTCCTGCTGGTCGAAGCTGGCCTCATGCTCCGCACCTTTTCCGCGCTGCGTCATACTGATCCCGGCTTCGACGTGGATCACCTCGTCGCCTTTACGCTCGCAGCGGGTGTCAACGGTCCCAACGAATACACCCCGCCTGTCCTTCCGCCCGGCGTGCTCAAGGACCTCTTGCAGCGCGTCCAGCAGTTGCCCGGAGTGCGCGGCGCAAGCGTTGCAGGCGCAGCCCTCATGAACCGGATTGGCTTTAAGACCTCCGCGGCCCTTCCCGGTCACCCTTTCGCCCAAAATGCATTTCTCAACACCAGCCTAAATGTCGTCTCCAGCACCTTCTTCGACACCATGAGCATGCCCATCCTGAACGGCCGCGGTTTGGCTGCGATGGACGCGGATGTAAAGAGCCCTGTGCCCATGCCCGTCGTCATCAACGAGGCGTTCGCACACACCTTCTTCCCGGGGCAGAATCCACTCGGAAGAACCTTTGGAAGCGGCCGCCCAGGCGAGATAGCGAAGGCCGACAAGCGCGTGGTGGGTATCGTCGGCGACTCGAAGTACCGCTCCCTCCGCGAGCCGCTGCTACCCATCTACTACGCGCCCATGCAGCTCGGCACCGAGCAGGGCACGGAATTCCTCTACGTCCGCACACAGGGGCCGCCGGAATCCGTCATCGGCGCCGTGCGCAACACGCTCGCGCAGCTCGACCCGAGTCTGCCCTTCTCCGACATTGTCACCATGCAGCAGCAGGTCTCCCAATCGCTCTGGCAGGAGCGGCTGCTCGCCGTGCTCGCCGCGATCTTCTCTGCTGTCTCGATCGTGATGGCCGCCACCGGCCTCTACGGCCTGCTGGCCTACGACGCCAGCCAGCGCACCCGCGAGTTCGGCATCCGTATTGCGGTCGGCGCGCAGCGCAGCAGCGTCGCATCCTTACTGCTTCGGGATCTCGTGCGCATCGTGCTCCCCGGCGCGGCAGCGGGTGCGGTGTTGTGCGTCCTGCTCAGCCGGCTGATCGCCTCTGCGCTTTACGGCGTTCGCCCCTCGGACCCCGTTTCGTTCAGCGCAGCGCTGCTCGCGGTGTGCGTCATCGCCGCGGCAGCAAGTTCTCTGCCTATATGGCGCACCCTGCGCATCGATCCCGCCACTACCCTGCGCGACGAGTAAGCAGCCTCACGCCAGCGCGTGAAAGTATTCCTCGCGCTCCACCACATCCAGCGGCCTCCCAAACAGCTCGCCCAGCCGCTCGGCTGTCAGCAGATCGCGCTTCGCGCCATCGCCTACAATTCGCCCTTCACGCATCAGGATCACGCGGTCGATTTCCGGCAGTACATCCGGCAAATGGTGTGTCACCAACAGCAGACCGGTTCCCTGCTGCGCCAGACGCCGCAGCGTCTCGCGCAGCTCGCGTTGCGCTCGCAGGTCCAGCGCATTGGATGGCTCGTCCAGCAGCAGCATCTCCGGCCGGTGGACCAGCGCGCGCGCAATCATGATGCGCCTCGTCTCGCCCGCGGACATCTCGCCCACCGGCTTGTCAGCAAGGTGCGTCGCCTCCATCAGCGCCAGCGCCTCGGCCGCGCGCTCCCGCATCTCCGCCGTGACAACCAGGTGCGGCCATAACGTCGCGCTTGCAAAAAATCCAGACACCACCGCATCGCGTCCCGGCGTATGCGCTGTACTCGGTCCAGGCACATCCGGGGAGACCACGCCCAGCCGCTTGCGCAGCTCCTCCACCGCCCACCGCTCGCGCCCGAAGATGCGCACTATCGAGCCCTCCCGCGCCAGCGGGTAGCACTCGCATGTCAGCAGCTTGATCAAGCTTGATTTGCCGCAGCCATTCGGGCCCAGGATCACCGCGTGTTCACCGCGCTTCAGTGTCAGCTCGATCCCATGCAGCACCACTGCTTCGCCGCGCGCCACATGCACATCGCGCAGCTCAGCAAACAACTCTGATTCTTCGCCCAAGCTCTTCACGCTCGCCCGCTTTTGCTGTTCATCTTCCCCGCTTTTGCTATTCACACTTGTTAGAGTAAAAGCTTCATGGACACATCCTCCTCCCTGCCCCGGGGATTTCTCTGGGGAGCCGTGCGCGCCGGCATCAAACCGAGTGGCCGCGCCGATCTCTCCGCCATCGTTGCCCCCGAAACCGCCACCGCTGCTGCGCTCTACACCAGCAACAAGATCCAGGCCGCGCCACTGATAATTGACCGGCGGAATCTCGCGGCCAGCAACGGACGCATCCACACCGTGCTCATCAATGCGGGCAATGCCAACTGCGCCACCGGCCAGGCGGGGATCGCCGCCTCAGAGGAGTGCTGCGAAGCCGCTGCCGAAATCTTCGGCTGCCCCCCGCAGGCCGTCTTCCCCTCATCCACCGGCATCATCGGCGTGCCGCTGCCCGTTGAAAAAGTCCGCGCCGCACTGCCCGCACTGAGCACCGCCGTCGGCGATACCGCGGAGCATTTCGCCAGCGTCGCGGCGGCCATCATGACCACCGACACGCGCCCCAAGACCGCACATGCCAGCATCGAGATCGACGGACGGACGATCCGGCTCGCCGGCATTGCGAAAGGCGCAGGCATGATTCACCCGCAGCTCGCAGCAGCCCCGCATGCCACCATGCTCGTCTATCTCTGTACTGACGCAGCCGCCGAACGCGCGCAGCTTGACCGCGTTCTGACCGCAGCAGCGGAGACCAGCTTCAACCGCATCTCCATCGACGGCGACACCTCTACCAACGACACCGTGCTGCTGCTCGCCAGCGGCGCATCCGGCGTGACGCTCGATGAGCGCAACTCCCCCGCCTTCGCTGCTGCGCTCAACGAAGTCTGCACCTCGCTGGCAAAACAGATCGTCGCCGATGCCGAAGGCGCGACCCACCTGGTCGAGCTGAACATCCAGGGCGCCGTCTCCGATTCCGACGCACTCCGCATCGCGAAGGCCATTGCGCACTCGCCTCTGGTCAAAACCGCGTGGGCCGGCAATGACCCCAACTGGGGGCGACTGATCGCCGCTACCGGCTACTCGGGGGCCGAGGTCGATCCCATGCGCATCGCCATCCATCTCGGCGATCTCCTCATCTGCGAACGCGGCGGACGCGCCGCTGCCTTCAACGAAGCTGCCGCCCATCGCTACCTCAGCCAACCCGAGTTCAGCGTCCACATCGACCTCGGACTCGGCTCCGGCACCTGCCGTTTCTGGACCTGCGACCTCACCCGCGAGTACGTCTCCATCAACGCCGATTACTCCACATGAGAACCGGATGGCCCACGCATCTTCCACGTTCCACGCCACGTATTCGCGTCCGGCGCGAGCGTGCAACGAAAGTAGTGCATGGTGTGCAACCATCGATAAACACTGCATGAATCGCGCATCGGTCGCCCTTGTGCACAGGCTTATGCACACTTCTGTTGAAAAGCACTCGTTGCGCATCGCGAAAAGCTGTGGCACCCTGGCGCTCGCCTTCGCTTCATCATTTACCGATTGAATTTTTCTGATCGACGCAGAGCCAGGCAGCTTCGGCAATCTCGCAAGCGGGGCGCGTGCTTTACAATCGACAGCAATCGCCTGGAACATTTTCCCTGTTAGTTTCCGCTGGCCTCACAGCATCAGAGGAAATGCTCTCATCGCTTCCTGCCAAGGACCATTGCTGAACATGCCAAAAAGGCCGAGTGCGGCTACCGCCGCCACACCTCCTCCCCTTATCTCCGACGAGCGGCTCCAGCACCTCTACGTCACCCTGCTCCGCACGCGTCTGCTGCGTCAGCGCAACCGCCTCAAGGAAGCTGCGGCCCCGCTGGTTGCACGCGAGGCAATCGTCACCGGAACTGTGACGAATCTTGAGGACGACGACGTGGTGATGCCGGTCGCCGGCGACCGCCTCGCGAGCCTGGCCCTTCGTCATAACGGACAGGGACACACTCTGCGCCGCGTGCTCGCGGCAGCCGTGCTTCCCGGCATTCTGCCGTCCGCAGCCACGGCCGAGGCACGCTTCGCCATCGCCACCGGATACGCGCTGGCGCGCCAGGGCGCCAATCAGATTGCGCTCGTCTTTAGCGGCCCGGGAATCACCTCACTCGATGCGCTGCGTCCCTCGCTGAGCTATGCCGCCGCCCGCAAGCTGGGCGTCGTCTTTGTCATCGAAACCACTGCCGATTCCGATATCAGCAGCGCAAAGCACACCGCACCGCTCGGCCTCTACGGTATTCCTGTTGATGGAAACGATGTCGTCGCGATCTACCGCGTCGCGCAGGAGGCGATACATCGCGCGCGCCGCGGCGTTGGCCCTACGCTGATCGACTGCAAGCCCTGGCCGCTGGATGGCGATTCAGATCCCGTGCGCCGTCTCGAGCAGGCACTCGAGCGCCGCGGCCTTCCAACCGGCAAGCTCAAGGAACGCACGCTCGCAGGGTTCAAAAAGGAGCTCAGCGCCGCGACTCAACGACGTCGCTAGCGACGAGTTTTCTACAGCTTCATCCGGAGATCAGCCCCGCTCATTTCCGCCGGCTGTTCCAGCCCAAGCATCGCCAGAACCGTCGGCGAAATGTCCCGCAGCGAACCGCCATCGCGCAACCGGTACTTCGCCGCGTCCTCGGTCACCAGCACAAACGGCACCGGATTCGTCGTGTGCGCCGTATGCGGTCCGCCGGTGACGGGGTCCACCAGCATCTCGGCGTTGCCGTGATCGGCGGTGATCAGCATGGAACCACCTGCATCCCGCAGCGCCGCGTAAAGCTGTCCCAGACACGCATCCACCGTCTCCACGCCACGGATTGTCGGCTCCAGTTTGCCCGAATGCCCCACCATGTCGGCATTTGCGAAGTTCACAACAATCAACTGGAACGCAGTATCCGCGACTGCCTTGGTTACGACATCCGCGATTCCCCGCGCGCTCATCTCCGGCGCCAAGTCATAGGTCGCAACCTTTTGCGACTGCACCATCTGCCGGTCTTCGCCGGGAAACTCCTTCTCAATCCCGCCATTGAAGAAATAGGTGACGTGCGCGTACTTCTCTGTCTCCGCCACCCGCAGGTTGCGCATTTGCGCTTCCGCCAGCCGATTGGCCAGCAGGTTCTCCATCGACTCCGGCAACAGGATCATCGGCAGCTTGAACTGCCTGTCGTACTGCGTCATCGACAGGTAGTGCAGGTCCTTCGGCACCTCGAAACGGGGAATCGTCTTGTCCAGATCCTCCGCGCCCGGCAGATCGCGGCCACCCTGTGCCGTAATGCCGCTCTCGCGCGCCAGCACTCGCGTGATCTGCCGTACGCGGTCCGCGCGATAGTTAAAGCAGATGCACACGTCTTCATCGCGCACCTGCGCCACCGGATTCCCTGCTGCATCCGTGGCAATAAAGGGGACAACGAACTCGTCCGTCACGCCCTGGCTGTAGCTCTCCTTCACGCGCGCAATGGCGTCGCGGTGCGCCCCCGCTTCAGCCGTGCCCTTCACCATGGCGTCGAAGCTCAGCCGCTCGCGCTCCCAGCGGCGATCCCGGTCCATCGCGTAGTAGCGGCCGCTCACTGTCGCCAGCCGGCCCACGCCGATCTCCTCCATCGCGCGCTCCAGCGCTTCCAGGTAGCCCACGCCGCCGGTTGGCAGCGTATCGCGCCCATCGAGAAAGGCATGCACATACACGCGCTCGGCGCCCCGCATCTTCGCCGCGCGCAACAGAGCGTACAGATGCGCCTGCTGCGAATGCACGCCGCCATTCGAGAGCAGCCCCAGGAGATGCAGTTGCCGCCCGCCTTCGCACGCGCGGTCAATCGCCCGCACGATCTCCGGGTGCTCATAGAAAGACCCGTTCGCGATCATCGCATCGATACGCGTGATGTCCATCGACACCACGCGGCCGGCGCCGATGTTCAGGTGGCCCACTTCGCTGTTGCCCATCTGTCCGTCGGGCAGTCCGACAAAGTGGTCCGACGCATGCAGGAACGTGTTGGGAAACTCACGCAGCAGCCGGTCGTAATTCGGTTTCCGCGCCTGTGCAATTGCATTCGCTTCGCGTTCCGGGCGATATCCCCACCCATCCAGAATGGCCAGCACCAGCGGTCTTTGCATTCTTCTCTCTTCTGCGCTCACAAAAAATCCGTCCTCATTTCACAATGTATGGCAAGAGTCGCGGGTCAGCGCTCCTCGGCACGATACGAGTGCAGCCGCGGCTGAAAATCAACGGGCCGCCGTGAGCAACAAACACTCGCGGCGGCCCGAAGGAGCGTAGCGCAAAGTTCAACGTTGCGGCTGCGGCTTGGCGCTTGGTGCAGGCGCTGGAGTCGTCGGCGCCGGCGTTGTTGATGGCGAAGGCGTTGCGCTGCCAGCACCCGGAGCTGCGCCTGGTCCGGTCGAGCCAGCTGGCGGTGCATGCTCCGCCTGGTACTTCTTCTGCGCCGCTTCAATCTCCGTCCGGTGTTTCTCGATCGCATCGCGGCCTACCTGGCGGCCCTTCTGCTGTGCAGCCTGCACGCTCTCGCCCAGCAGCGGCGGCATGGATTGCAGCACGCGCTTGCCTGCCGGTGTGCGATAGAACTCCAATGCCTTCGCCGCGTCTTCCTGCGACAGGTACTTCGCATAAATCGGCTGCATCAATGTCGGATAGTCGATGCCGTTGATGTTGGTCTGCACATCCGTCCAGACATCGCTTGGGATGAACGGTGCGGCCTGCTTGTTCATCGCGATCATCTGCGACCAGTTGTTCTGTTCGATCGACTTGTAATCCATCAAATCGAGCAGCTCGCGCGTCTGTTCCATCGTAATCGGATGCGCAGGCGGAGCAGGCTGCCCCGGCGTCAGCGGACTGATGTTGCGGTTCGAAGGCGCGGTAGCTGCCGGCGCGCTGGGCGTCGCCTGGGTCTTCGCGCCTGTGCTGCCGGTTTTCGTGGTGGTGCTTTGAGCAAATGCGCTCGTCGCCGTGCATGGCAACACCAATAGGACTCCGCACAATGCTGTGGGAACAAACTTCATCAGAACACTCTTTCCTGCGCGGCGCTCTCCACGACGCGCTTGGCTATGAAAACATCCTCACTCATATACCTGGAGTGAAATGCTTTAGTCACAATTCACAGACTCGATGCCGAGGAACTCTGCTGCCTGGCCCAATTCCTCTTCGATCCGTAGTAGCTGGTTGTATTTGGCGATCCTGTCCGTGCGCGACGCCGAACCCGTCTTGATCTGGCCCGCGCCGGTCGCCACGGCAAGGTCGGCGATGAAGGCGTCCTCCGTTTCGCCGCTGCGATGCGAAATGATCGAGGTGTAACCGTAACGCCGCGCCAGCTCGATCGTCTCGAGCGTCTCGCTTACCGTGCCGATCTGGTTCAGCTTGATCAGGATTGAATTGCCCGCGCCCTCATCGATGCCGCGCTGTAAGCGCTCCGTATTGGTGACAAAGATATCGTCCCCCACCAGTTGGACGCGGCCGCCCAGCTTTTCGGTTAGCACCTGCCAGCCCTTCCAGTCGTCTTCGGCCAATCCGTCTTCAATCGAGATGATCGGGTACTGCCGCACCCAGTCGGCCCAGAAGTCCACCATCTCCTCGCTCGTCTTCTCACTCTTGTCCGACTTCTTGAAGACATAGTTGCCGCTCGTCTTATCGAAGAACTCGCTCGAGGCCGGATCGAGCGCCAGCGCGATGTCCTCACCCGCCTTGAAGCCCGCCTGCTCGATCGCCTCCAGGATCACTTCGATCGCCTCGACATTCGACTTCAGCGACGGCGCAAACCCTCCCTCGTCGCCAACGGCGGTGTTATAGCCCTTCTTCTTCAGCACGCTCTTCAGGGTGTGGAAGACCTCCACGCCCCAGCGCAGCGCATCGGAGAAGCGCTCTGCGCCCACCGGCATCACCATAAACTCCTGAAAGTCCACGTTATTGTCGGCGTGCGCGCCGCCATTAATGATGTTCATCATCGGTGTCGGCAGAATGCACGCATTCACGCCGCCCAGATAGCGATAGAGCGGCAGCTTCAACGCCGCGGCCGAGGCACGTGCACATGCCATCGACACAGCAAGGATCGCGTTCGCGCCAATCTTGCTCTTGTTCTCCGATCCGTCCACCGAGATCATGGTCGCGTCAATCAGCCGCTGGTTGGCCGCATCCATGCCTGTCAGCTCCGGCGCCAGGATGCTCTCCACGTTCTCCACTGCCTGCAGCACGCCCTTGCCAAGGTAGTGCGATTTGTCTCCATCGCGCAGCTCTACAGCTTCGTGCTCTCCCGTCGAGGCTCCGCTCGGTACCGCGGCCCGGCCTATCGCGCCGCCGTCCAGCACCACATCTGCCTCTACCGTGGGGTTTCCGCGTGAGTCGAGAATCTCCCGCGCGTGTATCTGCGCAATCTCCGTCATATCGCTCCTTGTGATTTGGTGCTGCAACCGGTCGTTCAACTTCGGGCGGCGGTCCACCGCTATCGGCTCGCCGGTCGTCCCGCCGATCATGCTGATCCAATTGCTCATCGAATGGGTGTACTTTTCGCGAATCTCTCTTGAGACCTCGGCAGCCAGTGGCTTCCAATACCGCCAAGGGGCAACCTAGAAAGTCTAACAAAGCAGGCGGCATGCCGCGATGAGCACCCCGCCCTGGCGCTTGGAAAACAACGCCGCCCGCTGCCGTTTCTTTTGGAAACAGCAGCTTCGCAGCAAGCAATTCTGGGCACGTAGCGGTTAGGCCTCGTAAAGCTGACGCAGCTCGCATTCGCCGTCTGCGACAGCCTTCAGGAAGTCTTTCGCGAGTTCGATCACTTCTTCCTTGGAGTTGGCTTTCATAATGGCGAAGCCACCCACCACCTCTGTGGCCTCCGTAAAAGGACCATCGGTGACGGTGATCTTGCCGCTGGATTTGCGGACACGCGCGCCCAGGCTGCTCGGGAGGCAGCCCTCCGTCGAGAGCAGCCAGCCCGCCTTCATGCCCTCTTCGATCAGTTTGCCCATCGCCGCCATCTCTTCCTGTGTTGGCGGGGTGGCGCGTTCGATCGACTTGTATATACTTAAAAATCTCATTGCTTTCTCCTTTATTAATCCGGAAATAAGAGCCGAGGTTCCGATGCATTCCCGTGCTCTATGAATGCGTCGAACGAAACATCACCGGCTCGACACGAAAATTGAAAAAATCATTTCAATTCTTCCTATAGATCTCCTCGTAGGCACTAGCTCCGCATCGCGAGCTAAAAAGCTTGGTTTCGCCAGACCAGTAACCGCCAGGGTACATGCCGCCGTTCCCGCGACTTCTTCGCAACTTCTTCGTCTACGCTGGTGTCAGTTCTGCCAACGCAGAGCATGCGATTTTGGAGGTTTGCCGCAAATGAAGTCGAAATTGATCCTCGCAGGGGCCACGCTGGCGCTTACGGGCGCCGTCGCCGTAGCGCAGACAACAGCCAAACCAACTCCCTATGAGGGCACTTCGCAACCGCCAGCTTCTGATCTGATCCAGGCCACGGAGTCGCCGGCTCTCGCTCCTGTGGCTCCGCCGCCGACCCTGCCGCCGCCCGCCGCGGTCGTGAAGCAGGCACCTACCGCGACGCGCCCAGCACCCGCTGAAAATCCCGACTATGGCATCGTCGAAGTGCCGGTCACCAGCGCCGCCAGCACACCGGCGCAATCACCGGCGCTTCAGACCCGGCAGGGCCGCCCTTACAATCCTGACGCCGACATCGTCAGCAGCGTACCCCTCCCGAACAACGCACTCGCTGAAGGCAGCGCCATCCACACCCGCCTGCAGGGCGAAATCTCCTCGCGTGACAACGGCGTGGGCAGCCGCTTCAGCGCACAAGTCGATCAGGATGTCGTCCAGAACGGGCGCGTCATCATCCCCACCGGCTCCGTAGTGCACGGCCGGGTGATGCATGCCGATTACGGCCGCCGCATCTCCGGACATGGCTCTCTGCGCCTGCTGGCCGATGAAGTGGTGCTGCCCGATGGCACGCGCTACTACATGAGCGCCATCCCCAGCCAGACCGGGAGCGCCACTCGCACCAAGGTCAACGGCGAGGGCACGGTCCTTACCCGCGACAACCCCAAGACGCTTGCCACCCAGTACGCGATCGCCGGCGGCGCAGGCGCGCTCACCGGTGCCTACTTCGGTGGTCCCACCGGCGCCATCGTCGGAACCGGTATCGGTGTCGGCGTCATCACCGCCCACTTCCTGATCAATCGCCAGGCCGCCGTGCTGCCTGCAGGCTCCTCCCTCACTTTCGGCCTCAAACAGCCGATGCAACTCACCCCACTCACCAATACAGCCCAGAAATAGACGTTCGACTGCACACGATCAAGGGGAGCCACCCGGCTCGCCTCTTTTCATGCACGCTGCTTTATTGAAGCTGTCATCCCGACCGGAACGGCCCACATATCGCTTTTGAGATGTGGCATTCAGCCAAGCTATTCCCTGACGCCTCTACCCGTGCGGTACATGCTCCAGCAGCCGCCGCCACGTCTTCTGGTTCTTCCGGTAACTCTTCTTCAGGTCTTCCAGAATGCGATCGAAGTCCGCGTGCCCGTGCAGCCGCTGCCATGCCGGGTTCTTCGAAAACCACGGGTAGTTCTCGTTGCCCAGATAGATCGCGCGGCGCAGCCAGTGCAGCGCCTCGCTCTCATCGCCTTCCACCGCAAAGTACGTTGCCAGGCGATAGGCCATCTCGCTGTCCGCCTCTGCCGCCGAAAGAGAGTCTTCCTCAATCAGCGACGCGGCTTTCTCCCGCTGCCCCACCTGCACGTAACACATAGCGAGCGTCGGAAATGCAATGCGCATCGAATCGTCTTCGCGGATCACCGTCTCCAGCAGCGAGATCGCCGTCTGCAGTTCCCCTTTGCGCATGTGCTGATAGGCCAGCGACGTCCGCAACAGCGAATGTTTCGGCTCCAGTGTCAATCCCTTCTGCAGCTCTTCCTCAGCCAGCTCCAGTTGGTTCTGGTACTGGTACACGCGCGCGCGGTGGTTGTAAATCGACGGCGCATTCGAAGGATTCAGTTGCAGCGAGCGGTTGAACTGCGCCAGCGCATCTTCATACATCCCATCCAGCCGCAGCGTGATGCCAGCAATCGAGTGCACGTTCCAGTCGTTGCCGCTGGTGCGCAGCAACTGCTCGATGCCGTGGCGCGCGCTCTCCTTCTCGCCTCGCGACAACATCATGTACACGCGATACAAATTCGCCTCGATCGATCCTGGATCGATCTCCAGCGCCTTGTCGAAGGCGCGCCGTGCGCTCAGCAGGTGCATTTGTCCGCCGAACCCATTGCGCACATACTGCAAATGCACAATCCCCAGGCCGCTCCATGCCGCAGCAAACTGCGCATCCCGCTCCACCACGTGTTCAAAACCCCCAAGCGCGCGATCCAGGTCGCTGCGCGAGCCTGCACGAGACACGAACGACGACAGCAGCGCCCGGGCCTGCAGATACTCCTCGGACACCTGCTCGCCCAGTCGCGAGGTTCGCATCGAGCGCTCGCCCTGGGCGCCGTTCAGCTTTTGCCCCATGCCCTGCAAGGTTGCGAACACCTCGTTCGATATCTCCGTCTGCACCGCGATCAAATCGAACGACGCCACGCGAATCGCCCCGCCCGTCCGCACGCTCTGCCCCGCGACGTCCAGCAGCTGCCAGTTCAGGTCGAAGCCATCTTCTGAGCGCAGGAAGTTCCCTGCCAGCACATACCGCGCCAGCAGCCGCTGTCCCAGGGCGAGCGGATCCATCTGCTGCACAGATTGCGGAAGCTGCATCAGCGCGCTCGATGGCCGTACTACCAGCGACGGCATGCGCGCCAAGCGCGCCGCAATGGCATCCGCCAGCGCAAAGCCGTACATCGGCGAGTCGTCAGCCTGAGAACCCGCCGCGGCGCTCGCATTGGAACCTGCCTGCCCTTCCGCCTTCGTCCGGCCAACGTTGCCGCGCTGTCCGAAATTTTGGAATGGCAGCACCAGGATCGTGTTCTCTTTTACCTGCTCATCTGCGGATTCGCGAAAACGCTCTGCCAGCATGGACAGCATGCCCGTCGAGCGCTTCTCCCGCTCCGCCGGCGGCATATTCGCAGGCAGCTCGAACGGCATCCCGGTCTCGAACTGCTGGGTGCGCATGATCGTCTTCAACGCCTCGCGCACCTCTGCGGCCGACGCATAACGGTCCGATGGATTCTTCATCAGGCAACGATCGATCACGCTCGCGAGTTCGTCCGGCACCTCCGGGCAGCACTGGTTCAGCGCCGGAGGATCGGCGAACTGGATCGCGCGCACGCCCTGCAACTCCTCCAAATCAGGCCGCACAAATGGATGACGCCCGCTCACCATCTCATACAAAATCACGCCGAAGGCAAACAGATCGCTCTGCACGCTACTCTGTCCGGTTACAAATTGCTCGGGAGCCATATAGGCCAGCGTTCCGCCGTGCACGGAATACGTTTTCGCCACCGCACCCTGTTTGCGCCGCGTCGGCTGCGCCGGATCGAACTCCGCCTCATCCGGGCTCTTGCGCCGTGCCAAGCCGAAATCCAGAATCTTCACCAAGCCGCCATCGGTCAGCATCACATTCGCCGGTTTCAGATCGCGGTGATAGATGCCGATCTGATGCGCCGCGCTCAAGCCATCCGCAATCTGAATCCCCACCGAAAGCACCAGCGGCACGTTCGCCGGCCCCTGCGCAATCACGCGGTCCAGCGATCGCCCCGGCACATACTGCATCACGATGTAGGCTTCGTCGCTCGACTCGCCGACTTCATAGATCGCGCATACATTCGGATGCTCAATCGCAGAGGCCAGCCGCGCCTCACGCAGCACCGTCGTGCGCATCTGTTCGATAGAAAGCGCGCCCCGCTTCAGGATCTTAAGCACAACCGGGCGCATCAGCAGCGTGTCATTGGCCAGGTAGACCACTCCGCTGCCGCCAGAGCCCAGCTTTCTTAAAATTTCGTAATGCTCAATCTCGCGCCGCTTCATTCGGCTTCAGTGTAATGCGGCGATTGGATGAGGAAATCAGCGACGCTGCGCCTCAGTGCAGATGTTCACGCAAAAACGCAAGCGTCCGCTCGCGGGCACGCATCGCTGACGGCGCATCATAGGAGGCGCTCCCATCGCGGTTGAAGGCATGGCCCGCGGGATAGGTGTAAATCGGCACCTCGCGATATTTCTTTGCAATCGCGTCGATGTCGCTTTGCGAAATGTGCTGGTCCTGCTCTCCGAAATGCAGGATGATCGGCGCCTTCGGCCGCTCGTCGAGATACTTTGTGATCTGGCCGCCGTAGTAGCCGGTCGCAGCATCGATCGGCAGCCGTGCCGCGCTGAGCCATGCCAGCGTGCCGCCCAGGCAATAGCCCACTACTCCAATCTTCTTGACGTGGCGAAAGCACCGCTCGCACTGCACCGCCGCCGCAATGTCATCCACGCCA
>JBJMGC010000271.1:0-8543 GCA_045808105.1 Acidobacteriaceae bacterium
CTTCGATCTGCTGGTGAACACCGCGTGGATCATGCTGGCGTGGTCGCTGGTGGACTACGTCGTCGAATGGCGGCAGTGGGAGAGCCGTCTCAAGATGAGCAAGCAGGAGATGCGGGACGAGTTCAAGGAGACGGAAGGCAATCCGCAGATGAAGGGCCGCATCCGCTCCCTTCAGCGGCAGATGCGCCGGCGCATGCTGCGTGCCGATGTCAAGAAGGCAAGCGTGGTGATCACCAATCCGACGCACTACGCTGTGGCGCTCTCCTTCGATATGAGCACGATGGAGGCGCCCAAGGTTCTGGCGAAGGGCCGCGATCTGCTGGCTGCGCAGATCAGGGAGGAGGCGCGGTGGGCGGGCGTACCCCTGGTCGAAAATCCGCCACTCGCCCGTTCGCTCTATCGATCTGTCGAGCTCGGACAAAGCATTCCGGCAGATCTGTACGCAGCCGTCGCAGCGATTCTCGCTTACCTGTTTCGCCAGGAAGCAGAAGAGCGGTTGCGCCGCATGCACGAGCAGCAGCGAAGATCCCAATCGGCCGCCGCTGCGCATGTAGCTCGGTCTGCAAATGCCTTAGGACTTTCCACCACTCAGGAGATGCAATGAGTTCCTCTGCCGTTTTGACATCGCCCGCAGCGAATCAGGCGAGCCACGCAAAACAGGACAGCACAGGCAAGGCGGCCTGGGCGCAATGGCTCGGCAGCATCCGCGAATTTGCGCTTCCGGTCGGCGCGATCAGCATTGTCTTTGTCATGCTCATACCGCTGCCGTCACTCGTACTTGACCTGCTGCTCGGCCTCTCCATGGCTGCCGCGGTGCTGGTGTTCTTATCGGCCGTGCAGGTTCGCAAGGCGGTCGACTTCTCGGTTTTCCCGACGGTTCTGCTGTTGCTGACCCTCTTCCGGCTCTCGCTGAACATCGCATCGAGCCGCCGCATCCTGCTGCACGGAAGCGAGGGAACATCGGCGGCCGGCAGCGTGATCGAGGCCTTCGGCCAGTTCGTCGTCGGCGGCAACTATGTTGTGGGATTCGTTCTTTTTCTTGCGTTGGTCGCGATTCAGTTCCTAGTGGTGAGCCATGGTGCAGTGCGCACCGCGGAAGTGACGGCACGATTCACGCTGGATGCGCTGCCGGGCAAACAGATGGCCATCGATGCCGATCTGAATGCCGGGATGATCGACGAGGTGACAGCCCGCAAGAGGCGCGAAGCGGTGGCGCGCGAGGCGGAGTTCTACGGCGCGATGGATGGTGCGGCGCGTTTCAATCAGCGCGATTCGATGGCGACCATTCTGATCACAGCGATCAACATCATCGCCGGTTTACTGATCGGCACCCTGCAACAGGGCGTGGCACTGGGCGATGCTTTGAAGACATACACCACACTCACGGTGGGCGATGGCCTGGTCACGATGATTCCTTCGCTCCTGGTGTCCGTGGCGGGTGGCATGGTGCTTACCCGTGCATCGTCTGCCGGTGCGCTGGGTACTGAGATCGGTACGCAGCTTCTGGGCCGCTCGGCGACGCTTTACATGTCCGGTGGTGTGCTTGGGGTGATGGCTCTGGTGCCGGGTCTCCCGAAGCTGCCGTTCTTGGTGATTTCTGCCGCGCTGCTGTTCGCAGGGCGACAGGTCGCACGCCGCTCGTCGGCACAGATTAGCGAAGGCACCGCGGATAGCGCCAAGCAGGACGATGCGAAAGCGCAGAGCGAAAATCTGGCTGGACTGCTCCGTATGGACGAGCTGTCGCTCGAAATCGGCTTTCAGCTGATTTCGCTCGTGGATGAGAAACAGGGCGGCCAGATGCTGCCCCGCATTCGCACGCTGCGGCGGCACCTGGCGACGGAACTCGGATTCGTGGTTCCTCCTGTTCACATTGCTGACAACCTGCGGCTGAAGCCGCGCGAGTATGTCATCTCGCTCCGTGGGGTGGAGATCGGCCGCTGGCAAACGGAAAACAATCAGCTGCTGGCGGTTTCCGCTGATCCGCAGGCACGCGCGTTGCCTGGAAAGGAGACGCGAGAACCGGCATTTGGTGTGAATGCGCGCTGGATTGCCCCCACGCTTGAAGAGCAGGCACTGGCGGCCGGCTATTCCGTTGTCGATTCAACGACGGTGATCACGATGCATCTGTCGGAGCTGGTGCGGCGATGCGCTCACGAGTTGCTCAGCCGCGCGGAGACCAAGCGCCTGGTCGATACGTTGAACGATTCCCATCCCAAGCTGATCGAGGAGCTGATCCCCAAGGTGATGACGCTGGGCGAGGTGCAGCGTGTGCTGCAGCAGCTTCTGCGCGAACAGGTATCGATCCGCGATCTGGGGACTGTCCTGGAGGTGCTGGTCGAAGCCGCGCCTGCCAATAAGTCATTGCCACACCTGGTAGAGCTATGCCGCCAGGCGATGGGACGTCGGCTTATCCAGCCTCATCTCGATGCCGATGGAGCGCTTCCGGTTCTGCTGCTCGATCCAGCGATTGAGGAGGAGCTTCAGTCCTGCTTTGGTGATGGAGGCCGGAACGTCAGCGAGCGAGGCGCGCTGACCGTTCCCGTCATCCGGCGGATGGCGGATTCTTTGAAAAAGCTAAGTGGCGGGGCGGCCGCAACGGCATGGCCCGTGCTTCTCTGTCAGAGTCCGGCGCGCTATCACATTCGGCGCTGGCTGGAGCCGGCGGTACCTCGGGTAACGGTACTGGCGCCGAGTGAAGTTCCGGCCGATGTACGAGTCCGATCCCTAGGAACCGTGCGTTGAGCCGCTCTGAAGCGCGACACCGATGCACAGGAGCAGCTATGGAACATAGAACGTCGACAGGCCAGAAGCAGAATCAATTCCCGGTCAGCCTCTATCCACTGCCGCCTAAGAACGATGTGCCGGCGGCCTTGGCCGAGCGCGGTGCGTTTGCAACCGAACCCTATGGGGGCTCGCCGGTTTCCGAAGAGGTGCTTCGTGAGCATCTCCCGATGGTCCGCTTCCTCGCACTGCGCATTCGCGAACGTTTGCCGCAGCAGGTGGAGATGGAAGACCTGATCAGCGCCGGCGTTGTGGGGCTGATGGATGCCATGCAGAAGTTCGATCCGGAGAAAAAGGTGCAGTTCCGCACCTATGCCCAGTTTCGCGTGCGCGGCGCGATGCTGGACAGTCTGCGTGCCCTGGATTGGGGGCCGCGGGATCTGCGACGCAAGGGCCGCGCCGTGGATGAGGCGATTCGCTCCTTGACCACCAAGGTAGGAAAGGCCCCGAGCGAGAGTGAAGTGGCAAAGGAGATGGGGCTGGACCTGAATGCCTATCAACAGCTCCTTGGCGAACTCTCCGGTCTTGAACTAAGCAGCCTCAACGCAACGCCCGGAGAGGATGCAGGCGTCGAAGCGTTGGCTCTTGTTCCTGCAGGCCAGGAGGATGATCCGTTTCTCCAGTGTCAGAGCAACGAGATGCGGCGCCTGCTCGCGCAGGCGATTGAAGATCTACCCGCACGTGAGCGAACAGTACTGACGCTTTACTACTACGAAGAGTTGACGATGCGTGAAGTGGGAGCAACGCTGGGAGTTGTGGAATCGCGTGTTTCGCAGCTTCACTCTTCAGCCATGGCACGACTGCGGGTTGCCCTTGGCGCACCTCTGAGACGTGCTGCCCGTGCATGACGGCGGTGAGACATTTGAGGGAGAGACATATGGTGGATGGGAATGGTTTGGGCAAGCTGCTCGACATTGAGTTAGAAGCCAACATACGTTTTGGCGCGCGCGAGATGTCACTCGCTGAGTTATTGGAGATCGGTCCTGGCGTGGTCATTCCTCTGGACCGGCAGGTCACTGATCCGGTGGATCTGATCATCGGGGATAAAGTCGTTGCTCGCGGCGAGGTAGTGCTGGTGCAGGGAAAATTCGGCCTGCGAGTGACCGAGGTAGTTTCCGGATGATGCAGCGATTCGCTGAAGTGACCCACGACGGACCCTCATCTTCTCCGGCTCGCTGGACCGAGACGTGCGGCAACCCAAGGTGCAGAACCGGCTGGCTGCGGCTCTTCGGGAACCGCTCGGTTCCCCGATTCGAGGGGAAGTGGGTGTGCAGCGCGGGCTGCATGGAGCAATCGGTCACTGACGCAGTGCGCGGTCAGATTGAAAACTGGGAGCCTGCTCCGGCGGAGCGTCCCCTCCGTATGCCGTTGGGCCTGATCCTGCTCAGCCGCGGCTGGATTGGCCATCGCGAACTTCAGGAGGCGCTTGCAGCCCAGCGCCAAGCCGGGCATGGACGGATTGGCGAATGGCTGCATCGCCTGCATGGTGTCTCGGAAGCGACTGTCGCCAAGGGGCTCGCAATCCAGTGGAGCTGCGCGGTGCTGCCGTCGGGAA
Source organism: Acidobacteriaceae bacterium (assembly GCA_045808105.1). GTDB lineage: Bacteria > Acidobacteriota > Terriglobia > Terriglobales > Acidobacteriaceae > KBS-83. The sequence goes on from JBJMGC010000271.1 coordinate 4,337, forward strand.
TGCCAGGTTTGGAACCGGCGCCGGCACTTATTCCCGCCTTTCTGCGAAAGCGTTATAATTTTTCACTCTTGGGCCAAGGGCCCGACGCGAAGTTGTATCTGGCAGGAAAGTACCGCCCGGAACACGCTGCGGCTCGCGCACTGGAACACATGCTTCGCGAGCCCGTGCATGCGGCTTTTATCGAAGACAGTGCGAGGTGCCGTGCGGAGATGGATCCCGCGGATGCCACGCAATTACCAATACCTGGGCGCGATGGCGCGTCGGCATATATCAGCGAATTGATCGAGCGTGTCCGACCCTCGGATGCGCGCCTGGTGAGAGTGCATGACCATCTCTGGCTGCGCATGTGGTTAGGGAAAAGAGGACGCCGCCCAGCGCAGATGCAGGATCTCGTGCTGCCTTTGCAGGGCGCGCCGGTCACCCGAGAGCCGACTGGATCCCTTAGAACAGGCTAAGAATCCGGGGCACTGACGCGGCACGGGATGGCCCCATGCATGCAAGAAGTACGCAGTAGGGAGATCGGCAATGGATAGCGGTTACTACGCAGCCTATTCCGCATTGTTGGCGCGCACCGAAGCGATGGACGCCGCCTCCAGCAACCTGGCAAACGCAAATACGAATGGATATCGAGCACAACGCGAATATTTTCGTGACGCGATCACCGGCGAAGGAGCAGCGGACTCGCAATTGAACGGCGCCGTCAATCGCTATGGCGTACTTGGCGGCGATCAGGTGGATCTTGGCCAGGGTGCGCTGGTGAAGACGGGCAGCGCTACGGACCTCGCGATCCAGGGCCAGGGCTTCTTCGCGGTGAAGACCGCGAACGGCGAGCGATACACGCGCGACGGCTCATTTCAGCGGAGCAAGGATGGAACGCTGGTGGATAGCGCCGGCAATCCGGTTCTAGATACAGCGCATAAATCGATCACCATGCCCAACGGAACGATTGCCGTGGGCACGGATGGAGCGGTCTCCGTCGACGGAGGCGTCGTCGGGCAGCTCGGGGTATTCGTCGCGCCGGCAACGCAACTGATTCCTGAGGGAGCGAATGAGTATCGCTTGAATAATGCGAGCAGTCTTAAAGCGAGCCAGGACTACTCCGTCGCTCAAGGCGAGCTTGAAGGATCGAATCAGGATGTGGTGAATGGCAGCCTGCAGTTGATGCTGATCCAGCGCCAGGCGGAAATGATGCAGAAGGCGTTGTCGGTCTTCCACAACGATTTTGACCGGGCCGCCAGTGAAGACTTGCCGAAGGTGTAAGCGAACGAAGCATCGCAACGGCCAACGCAGAAGGAATCGGAGACGAAAACGAAATGATACGAGCACTCTATACGGCAGCGAGCGGCATGAGCGCGCAGCAGCTCAATCTGGACACAATCGCCAATAATCTTGCGAACTCTTCAACTGCGGGTTTTCGACAGACGCGGCTGCAGTTTCAGGACATGCTGTATCAGAACATGGTGACGCCGGGAGCGGCGCAGAGCGCGCAGACCGTCTCCGCGGGGCTGCAGATCGGACTGGGCACGAAGTCAGCTGCCACCGAAGTGATCATGACGCAGGGTGATCTCAACCAGACGAATAATCCGCTCGATATCGCCATCGAAGGCGCGGGCTTTTTCCAGGTGCAGCGGCCTGATGGAACACTCGCCTATACACGAGCCGGCAGCTTTCACCTGAATAATCAAGGAACCATCGTGACCGCTGCGGGGGATTTGTTGCAGCCAACGATTACGATTCCGCCGAACGCGACTGCCGTGACCATCACACCCTACGGTCAGGTGAATGCGACATTGCCGGGACAGCAGAATCCACAGCAGCTGGGGCAACTGCAACTGGCGACCTTCGCCAACCCGGGCGGACTTGAATCGATGGGCGGCAATTTACTTCGCGCCACTCTGTCCTCCGGAGATCCGATCACCGACAACCCCGGCGGTACACAAGGACTGGGGCAGGTGCAGCAGGGATACCTTGAAGGCTCGAATGTCGATGTCGTCAGCGAGTTCGTCGAGATGGTGCTGGCACAGCGTGCCTATGAGAGCAACTCCAAGGTGATCAAAGCCGCCGATGACATGTACTCGCAAGTCAATAATATGTCGCGCTAGCTCTTACCGAGGAGGAATTGTGGAGGCAGGACGCAAGATCATTGTCTCTATCGTCATGCTCTCTTTCGGCGTGAGCGTGGCTGGAGCATCGGCTATGAACATCGCACGTGATGCCGAGCGAGCTGATCCGTTCTCTGGCCTCCATTGGGAGCGCGTCTCGAATCCGGAACGCCCTGCCGCTCCGCCCCGACTCGTGCTCGTGCACGGCGCCGATGCGGCAGGTCATTCGGATAAAGCAATGCGACGGCCAATCATCTGCGTCCGCGCAGGAGACCGGGTATTGCTCCGCAGCGCAAACGCCGGCTCTGCCACCCTTTCGCTCGAAGCGATGGCACTCGAGAACGGCGCATGCGGCACGCGCGTCCGGGCACGTGTGGTGGTGACCGGCGCAATGGTTGAGATGAAGATCGTTGATTCTGGAACGGCCGTCCTCAGCGGAGAGGTTGCAGCATGGCGGTAACGGCGCGCAGACATTGGATGCAGCGGAGCGCTCTATTGGCTGGTGCGGTGATGATCGCAGGGTCCTGCATAGCACATGCGGGCAAGCCGAACCCGAAGAAGAGCGATGGGATTCAGGGAGCTACCGATCGCGCCCTCTCCGAGTATCTTGCGCGGGTGCGGCAGCAGAGCGAAGCCGAGCCGCATGCGATGGGCTCGATCTGGAGTGAAGACGGCGCGTTTACCCGGCTTACATCCGACGTCCGCGCCATGCACGCTCACGACCTGATCTCGATCGTGGTGGTGGAAGCTCTCTCGGCGTCGACCGACGGCTCGGTTAAGAACTCCCGGAGTTCCAGCGCAAATTCGCAGGTGGCCTCTTTATTCGGAAAGCTTTCGGCGGGCAACAGCATGCAAAATCTTCTCGCACAGAATTCCGCCAGTGCGCTCACCGCCCAGGGACAGAGTGTGACCAGCTCGAGTTTGAACACGACAGTCGGCGGTCAGGTAGTGAGCGTGCTGCCGAACGGCATCCTGGTGATCGAGGCCGAGAGGCAGGTTGCCTTCAACCAACAGACTCAAATGATTCGCCTTCGCGGACTCGTGCGGCCGAGCGACGTGAATGCAAGCAATCAAGTGCTGTCGACCGCCGTGACCGATCTTGAATTGGAAGTAGTAGGAAAGGGAATTATCAATGACTACACCTACCGCCAGAACCCGCTGGTCCGCTTGCTGGAACGCCTGGTTATCTTCTAGTGCCGCATACGGTGTTTGGATGAATCTGGCGAGACACGGAGTCATGGCTCTGCTGATCTTTGCGCCTCTTCTTGCATCAGCAAAAGTGGCTGCAGATACGACAGCACGCCGGGTCCGGATTAAGGACGTCGCGACAATCGAGGGAGTGCGCGACAACCAGTTGATCGGTTACGGAATCGTGGTCGGTCTGAACGGAACCGGTGACAGCCAGCAGACCCTATTTCCGGTGCAGACGCTGGTCTCTACCTTGCAGCGCATGGGGGTAAACGTGCCCACGACGGGCAGTGCGAACTCGCTGCGCGTGCAGAACATGGCGGCCGTTTTCATTGCAGCGACGTTGCCGCCCTTCGCCGAGTCTGGCACCAAGCTTGATATCACTATCTCATCGGCCGGCGACGCGCGCAGCCTCAATGGCGGGCTGTTGTTGATGACGCCGCTCTATGGCCCAGACGGTCGGATCTATGCGCAGGCTCAAGGTCCGATTGTGCTGGGAGGATATGCGGCGGCAGCCAATGGGAATGCAAAGGTAGTGAATCATCCAACCACCGGACGCATCCCGGGTGGCGCGATGGTGGAACGCGGCGTGCCGCTTGACCTTTCTCGATTGCCCGCACTCTCCGTATTGCTGAACGATGCGGACTTCCGGACCGCAGAGCGTATGGCCGATGCGATCAATAATGAATTGAAGCGTCCTTTGGCGCATGCTGCGGACAGCCGGCGTGTTGACCTGCACCCGCAACCGGGTGAAGATCTGCCGGCCCTGCTGGCTCGGGTGGAGGCAGTCGAAATTGATACTTTCCCGCGCGCCAAGGTGGTTGTAAATGAACGAACGGGGACGGTCGTGATCGGCGGCAACGTTCGGCTATTGCCCGTCTCGATCCTGCACGGCGGTCTGGTCGTCAATGTCGTCA
>JBJMGC010000272.1:0-10155 GCA_045808105.1 Acidobacteriaceae bacterium
CTCCATGGTGCCGCCGGTAGCAAGTAGGTCGTCGACGATGACGACGTTCTGGCCCGGCTCGATGGCATCCATGTGAATTTCGAGCGAATCGCTGCCGTATTCCAGGTCGTACGTGACTTTCGCGGTGGCTGCGGGCAGCTTGCGTGGCTTGCGTACCGGAACGAAACCAGCGTTCAGCCGATAGGCGAGCGCAGGACCGAAAATGAAGCCGCGCGCCTCGATGCCGAGCACCAGATCGATATCCTTTTCGAGATAGTGCGCGGCGAGTGCGTCGATCAGCATCGCGAAGCCGAGGCGATCCTTCAGAAGCGTGGTGATGTCGTAGAACAGGATGCCTGGCTTGGGAAAGTCGGGCACGGTGCGTACCAGGCGCTTGAGCGGTTCACAGTTGATGGGGTCCATATTTGCCGGATTCACGTTCATCGCTTTGGTGGGCATGCTCGAATCTACCAGGCTCCTTCAATCTCAAATGCCCCCAGGTCCTTGCCCTCGCTGGGATCGAGGTCGCGCTGCTCGATGGCATCGACGCGGCTGCCTCGCGATCCCTCGGCCAGCAACGCTTGCAGGCGTTTCAGTTCCGACTCTTCACCCATGGCTACCACTTCAACGTGACCACTTTCAGTATTCCGCACCCAACCCCGCAAGCCGAGCGTGGCGGCCTCACGATGGACGAACCAGCGAAAGCCCACGCCCTGTACGCGGCCTTTGACGAGGTAATAGCGAACCATAGCGGTGAGTGGTCAGTGTTGCAGAGCGGGCAAACGAGCGCAAGCGCAGCACAGGCGGACCGAAGTCCGCCTGCAAGTGTGAATTGTTATGCGCGCGAGAGGTAAGCACCCTCAGCGGTGTCGACGCGGATCTTTTCGCCTTCATTAATGAAGGGCGGTACCTGCACCACGAGTCCGGTTTCGAGTGTGGCCGGCTTGGTCACCGAGGAAGCAGTCGCCGATTTCAATCCGGGCTCGGTCTGGACCACGGTCATCTCCACGGTTTGCGGCAATTCGATGCCCACGGCTACGCCATCGAAGAACGAGACGCGGATCTGCAGGTTGGGAATGAGGTATTCGACCGAGTCGCCCAGCGTGTCGCGTTTCAGGTGGGTCTGCTCGTAATTCTCCGTGTTCATGAAGTAGTAGTCGTCGCCATCGGAGTAGAGGAAATCCATCGCGATCTCGTCGACAATGACGCGATCGATGGGATCAGGGGAGCGGAAGCGGTGCTCGAACATGGCGCCGGTGCGCAGGTTGCGCAATTTGGCCTGGATGAAGGCGCGCAGGTTACCGGGGGTGCGGTGCTCCACGCTGAAGACGGCGTGCAATTCATTGTTGTGCTTGATAATCATGCCCGGACGCATCTGGGTGGCGGGAATCGCCATAACGGATAAAGCTCCTTAGGTAATGAGTGTTGAAGATGCCGCGAGGGCTGGGTGGCGGTCGAAGGGAGGGCCCGCACCTAAAGTTGAATTGTAGCGCAGCAGGTTCACTGCTATGGTGGCGGCACCGTGGCGTCCGGGACGGGCGTCCGGGGCGGCCGTTCGGGCGCATTCCGTTTTTTTCAGCTTCGAGGGTAGCCGCCGATGATCGAGCGTCGGGAGTTTCTAGGTCATCTGGCGCGCACCGCCGTGGCCGGCGGCGCAGTGCTGGCCGGGAGCCGCAGAGCCTGGCCGCTGGTGGACGACGCAGCGCCGGGGACTGCACGACGCGCCTCGGTAGTTGATTTCGGTGCGGACTCAACCGGCCAGAAAGATGCAACGGCCGCTGTCCAGAAGGCGATTGCCTCTCTCGCGAAACGGAATGCGCGGCTGGTCTTCCCTGCGGGCAAATACACATTTGCGGCATCCGACGCTGTCCTGATGGACTTCCGCGGCTATGAAGGCCTGGAGATCTTCGGCAATGGCGCGGAACTTTCTTTCGCCGGCGCTACCCAGCCGCGTCGCCTGACCGGCTGCAAGGACCTGGAGGTCCACGACATCATTATCGACTGGACGCGGCCGCCGTTTTCGCAGGGCGTCGTTCGCGCCGTCGGCAATCGCAGCGTTACCGTTGCGGTCGATGCTGCCTATCCGGTCGATGGCTCGGAGCATATTCAGGCGCTACTCGGTTTTGATAGCAACGCGAAGGCTACATCGCCGACCGGCGTGAATGTCTATGGCGTTGGCGCAGTGCAGTCGAAGGGCAGCCAGACGCTCGAAATTGTGCTTGCGGAAGATACTCCGTTCCGCGTTGGTGACCACGTCGTGCTGCTGCATCCGTCCACGAATGCGGCGGCGCTGCGGCTGGATGGGTGCGAGCAGATCCTACTCGAGACAGTGGTGTTTCACACCGCGCCTGGCGCGGCGGCAGTGCTTTCCGGCTGCCGAGATATCACATTGGACACGGTTCGCGTGATGCCCCATCCCGGCAGCGGACGAATGATCTCAACCTGCGGCGGAGGCGTGGAGATCATGGACTGCCTCGGCACGGTAGGCGTGCAGCACGCGCTCATCAGCGGCACCGCGGGTGCCGGCATGCGTGTGCAGCAGGCGTATTGGCGTATGAGTCAGGTGTCCGATCCGCAGACCGCGATGCTGGACGGCACTGACGGCCAGCCCGTGCCCGAGTGGCTGCTTCCCGCGCAGGGCACATACATGCAATTGAGCGAAGCGGGAACGCTGAAGCTGCTGGGTGAGATCGCCGTGAGCAAGGCTGAACCGGCGCCTGGCGGTATGCGAATGAGCTTCGCTGAAACACTCTCGCCCGCAATAGGGAAAGGCACCCTGTTATGTCTTAGCGCGAGCAATCAGGCCCAGCTCAAGATGGATGACTGTAAATTCCGCGGCGGCCCATACGCCGGGCTGGTGGCCCAGTCGCGCGCCCGGGTCGGCAACAGCAGCTTCAGCGGCTATGGCGGCCCAGCGATTCTGCTGGCGCCGGATATCGCACGCATGCGCGGCCCGGTGGTGGAGAACATCCACATCACCGATTGCAAGTTTGCGCAGTGCAACGTTGGGCCCGGCGGCGAGTGGGGCGCAATCACTATCGATACACAACCGGAGCACGTCGGATCGAGCGACCCGGCCCATGCGGCACGCATCAACGAGGGCATCACGGTGCAGCGCAACGTCTTTTCGCAGTTAGGCGGCCCGGCCATCTATTGCGCGAGTGCGAGCTGGCTGGATGTCGAGTCGAACCATTTCAGCGATTGCGATATGCGTCGAACCGGGGGAGAGGCACCACGCGCGATTGTGCTGCGCAATCTGGACGAAAGCACGATTGCGGGGAACGAGGCAGCCGCGGCCGCGCAGATTGTGATGATCGGCTGTACGGACAAGGTGAAGGTGGGCGACAACGGTCCGCTTACCAACCAGGCCAGCTAGGCCCGACTCGAGTCTCTACTGCTCGGCTCCAAACAAACGAGAGAAGAACCGGCCCACGCGATGGAAGAGGCCGCGCGACGGCTGCTTCCGCGCCGTATGGGGCGGTGCCTGCGCGATTGCCGACTGCACGGGGGCCTTCGCGACGACCACCGGTGATGAGCCCGGAGGCGGCGGCGGGGCAGGGGGCGCAGGCATACTCGACGAAGAAGGGGCAGGTGCCGCCGGGGTGGGCGGCGGTATCGCTGCTATCGCGCTTCCGTTAGGTTCGCCCGCATTTGTGGTATCGCTGACCGGAGGAAGATTGCCGCTGTAGTGGAAAGGCACGGCGACCTGCGCGTGCACTTCGCCGGCACTTGCGATCGGAGTGGTCGGCGGCAAAGGCGGCTTGGTCAGCCCTTCGCTGACGGCCAGTGGGAATGCTGTATCGGCCGGCGTGGACGAAGGTCCGCCGACGGGGTGGCCCGGTGCGGCGCCATTGGGCGAGGGCGTGCCAGCCTCGGCTACGGAGACCGGCGCGGGACAGCCACAGGGCTCGTGTTCGGTATCCACCACTTCGCGCAGGCTGCCGTGCTGAAAGCTGACGTGCTGTCCTGGCTGGACGCGATAGAGGCCGCCCTCCAGCTGGCTGGTTACGGTGATGTAGGGTGCGTTGGGGCCGCGGTTGTCGATACAGGTGTCGCCCTGCCGGCTTACCCGGATGCTGAAGTCGGCCTCGCCTGGCCCGGAGATGAGGATGCGCAGGTCGGGCGTGAGCAGCACGTCGGAGTACTTGCTGGTTTCGTAATGTGCTTCGATGGCACCACGATCGAGACCGAGCATCAGTCCGGAAGCATCGGGCGCCTGGATGGAGCGGTCGCGCGACAGGTGGATGCTGGTTGTGGCGCACAGGTTGAGCTCACCACCGCGGCTCAGGCTGATAGGAACGGTTTCGCCGCCCGCGGTGATGGTGCTGCCGTTGCCCAGCTGCATCGCACCGTTCCCGAGATGCACATCTCCGGAGACCTGCACGCCGGCGGCCTGCAAGGACTGGGCACGCGTGCTTGCGATGTAAGGGTCGGCTGCGGGACTCTGCGCAGCGAGAGGCAATGCAGACCCTAGCACGGCGAAGACGCGAAGCAGCCACAGGCTCCGCATATGCCACGAATTTGGCATGGTCTTCGTCAGGAGATATGTTTCCCTAGATGTGGTGCGTAGGATGCATCCCGCAGTCGGGCAATGAACGCGGCTCGTCGGCTGAAAAAGAGGTTCTGCACTGAAACCGGGTAAGACATGGGTAGGGATCCGTTCTTACTATTGTAGCGACGCAGCCGGCGAGTCTGAGTTGCAGCCGCTCTTGTCGCAGCCGCGTAGTCGCAACTTTGAGGAGCAAGCAAACAGTTGAGCAACGAGCAGAATGGCGCCGGCGGTCAGGCTAAGGCCAGCAATTACATCCAGTTCGGCTGCGGCCTGTGCGCTCCCGCAACCTGGCGCAATTTCGATGCTGGCCCGGCTTTCTGGATCGAGCGTCACCTGCCGGTGCTGAAGCCGGCGCTGCTCAAGCGCGGTTTTCCGGACTATCCCAGCAATATTGAGTATGGCGATGTCATCAAGGGGCTGCCGGTCGCGCCTGGATCGGCGGCGGCTGTGTACTGCTCGCACGTGCTTGAGCATCTTGCGCTGGATGAGTTTCGTACCACATTGCGCCATGTCTTCAGCTATCTGGAGGCGGGCGGGACCTTCCGGTTCGTGCTGCCGGATCTGGAAGGGCTGGTGCGAACGTACGCCGCTTCTTCCGATTCGGAGGCAGCAAGCCGGTTCATGCGCGAATCGTATCTGGGGGTCGATTCGCAGGGAAAAGGGACGTCGCGGCTGCTGAGGATGCTGTTCGGGCGCAGCGCTCACCTGTGGATGTGGGACGAGAAGAATATGGCGCGCGAGCTCGCGGATGCGGGCTTTAGCTCGATCCGTCGCGCGCAGATCGGCGATAACCCAGATCCGCGTTTCACAGAAGTCGAAGATGCGGGGCGATGGGAAAACTGCCTCGGCATGGAATGCCGTCGCCCTGGCTCATCCGCATCGTCTTCCTAGCCTTCGGGCAACACGGCATCTCGCATTGGAATCTCTTGCGAGATGCCTATGAACGAAACGGTTCCGAAGAGAACACCGTGCGGCCTGAGTTGGAAGCTCACCGCCGTTGCATTGCTGATGCTTGCCCTGGGTGGCTGTTCTCGCAAGAAGACCGAAGCCAGCAACGAGAATTTCAAGCGCGCGATCAACGCCTACTTCTACAACGGCCGTGATGAGTGCCTGTTTACCGCGGCGCATAAGTTTCCCGAATCGGTGAAGGTGGGCGAGAAGGCTGAGATGAAGGATATGGACGCGCTGGCAAAGGCGGGCCTGCTGACGCGTACGGAAGATGGAGCGTTTCAACTCGTGCGCTACGATGTAACGCCGCTGGGTACGCGGGCTAAGGCGCGCTTCTGCTTCGGTCATCGCGATGTCACATCGGTCGACAGCTTCACGCCTCTACGTTCAGAGGACAAGCGCAAGGCATCGGATGTTACCTATCACTACCGCATCGTGGATGCACCGGTGTGGGCGCAGGACGAAAATCTAAAGAAGCAGTTTCCCGAGCTTGCGCGCAAAACCAGCGGCGATGCTGAAGGCAAGACGACGGTGATGTCTGCGTATCAAGGCTGGGAGGTTCCGGATTACGGCAAGCCGGTGATTGAGTAGCGGAGTTAGTTCGTCTTCTCTGGGGCGTTTGTGAGACGGAATGCAAAACCAGACGCTATGAGTAACAAAGTTGCGGAGAGTGCGATCGTTTCATCGTACGGATGGCGAGACTCGTACGGGATATGGGCATGGTTGTGACTCAAAGATCGCATGAGATCTTTGAGTAATCGAAGCTTCCGTGTTCCACATCAAGACATTCATCCACGCTGATAGCTTCGCTAAAGTATCGGTAAGCGATCGAGCCTAAGACTAAACATGAAATAAACACAGGAGAAGAAACCCTCGACGTTTTTTGTTGGAATCCATGCGGCCCGAGTCTCACCTGCCGTGAAGAGTTGCTACATCTCAAGAAAATTTCTAATCAGTCGTTTGCCATCGTGCGTGAGCACGCTTTCCGGATGGAACTGCACGCCTTCCACGGGATATTTGCGATGGCGTAGTCCCATGATGATGCCGTCTTCGGTGCGTGCGGTGATCTCTAGCTCGCGCGGCAGGTTCTTTTCCGCGACGATCAGTGAGTGGTAACGGGTGCAGGTCATAGGGCTGGCGATGCCGGAGAAGAGCGTGCGGCCATCGTGGATGACATCGCTGGTTTTGCCGTGCATGAGCTTGGGCGCGCGCACCACGTTGCCACCGAAGGCCGCGCCGATCGCTTGATGTCCGAGACACACGCCGAGGATGGGCAGCTTGCCTGCGAAGTGCTGAATGAGCGGGATGCTGATGCCCGCCTCCTGCGGAGTGCAAGGACCGGGCGACAGCAGAATGCGATCGGGATGAAGTGACTCGACCTCTTCCGGTGTCAGCTCGTCGTTGCGGCGCACGGTCATCTCCGCGCCCAGCTCACCCATGTACTGGACGAGGTTGTAGGTGAACGAATCGTAGTTGTCTAAGACGAAAATCATGGAACGAAGACCATAAAGGCGAAAAGAGCGAGAGGCTCGCTCCTTTCAGTGTACCGGTCCGCGGCTTCTTTTTTTGGATTTCGGCCCGGGTTCTGCGGCACTCGTCCTTCTCCCTGCATCGACATACGAATCTCCGCATCGAAAGCCTGGGTTGTGATTCACTTCGCCCACAAGAACCGGATAGAGAGCTCGGCTGTTCCTGTCTATCCTCGCCTCCAGAAGAGAAAGAAATGCAGAAAACGAGACGTTCTCCCGATCGCTTGCACTACAGGAGCGTGAATAGATGAGCTCCACCGCGTCCGCAATTCCCATCAGTGCCACGCCCGCAGCCGCACGTTCTTCCCGAATTGTTTCGGTGGATCTGCTGCGTGGGCTGGTGATGGTGGTGATGGCGCTTGACCACGTGCGCGACTATTTCAGCGGGGCCGCCTACCCGGCCGAAGATATTGCCCATACCTCTCTGGCATTGTTTTTGACGCGCGTCGCTACCCACTTCTGCGCGCCGGTCTTCTTCCTGCTCGCCGGCACTGGAGCCTATCTCTCGCTCTCGCGCGGCAAATCGCTTACAAAGGTCTCGTATTTCTTCGCGACACGCGGGCTTTGGCTGGTGGCGCTCGAACTGATCGTCATTCGCCTTGCATGGAACTTCAACCTGACCACTCTTCCCGTTGCTCAAGTCATCTGGGCTCTCGGCTGGGCGATGGTAGCGATGGCGCTGTTGGTATGGCTGCCGGTGCGCTGGATTGCAGCGTTCGGTATCGGGATGATGGTCTTTCACGACCTGCTGGACAGGATCGATCTCGCTGCTCTGGCGGCGTTGCCCCGGCTCTGGACAATCCTGCATGTCCCGGGAATGATCACCTTCGCTTCGCACATCCAGATCTTTATCGGGTATCCGCTCATCCCGTGGGTCGGCGTGATGGCTGCGGGCTATGCACTAGGCGCGCTGTTTCGGCGGCCCGATCGCCGCAAATTGCTCCTCTGGATCGGCTTCGCCACGACCGCAGCGTTCTTTATTGTGCGCGGCATCAATCATTATGGAAACGGAGTGCCGGGCGATCGAACGATTTTCCCAACCGCGCTGGGGCCCTGGCACGCTCAACGTACTTTCGTGTTCACGGTTCTCTCGTTCTTTGACACCGTGAAGTATCCGCCGTCACTCGATTACCTGCTGATGACACTGGGCCCGGCGCTAATTCTTCTCGGCCTTCTGGACCGCGCCACCGCTAACAGCAGCCTGGGGCGCATCGTGATCGTCTTCGGGCGCGTGCCGCTCTTCTACTACGTGATCCACATTTATCTCATCCACGCGCTCGCGATTGTTGTCGCCTGGATGTGCGGCCAGCCCTATGCCTGGATGTGGCAGATCACGATGTTCGTCCAGGGGCATCCGGCGAATTATGGATATGGCCTGCCGGTGGTGTATCTCATGTGGGCAATTGTGCTGGCAATCCTCTACTATCCGTGCCGCTGGTACATGAACCTGAAGGCGCGCCATCGCGACTGGACGTGGCTGAGTTATCTGTGACGGGTCTTCTAGAGATCTGTCATTCCGGCGAGCTGCGATGCATCAGCGTCGCAGCCCACTGGATGAACCTGCGCTGAATGCCTAAGCAGGAATGGTGAGGGTTTGCCCCGCCTGGATTTTGTTTGCGTCCGCGATGCCATTGGCCGAGGCAATCTTCTGATATTTGTTGGCGTCGCCGTAAAAATGTTTGCTGATCTTCGACAGGTTGTCACCGGACTGGATGGTGTAGGACTGTGTGCTCCCGGTGGTAGTGATCTCGTGGTGCAGATCGGAGTAGGTGGGATCTACCTTCTTGATTGCATCCCACACACGGTCGGCCACGACAGGCGAGGGTAAAGATGCCTGGAGGAGCAGCTTATCGCCGTCCAGGGCCACATTCCCCACGCTGGCGCCTTCTGCACTGAAACTCTGGATGGTGTCGATCACCGGGGCGTACTTCTGCTTGAGCTGATTCAGATCTGCCATGCAACACTCCTTCTGCTTTCGATGTGAGGCGCACACTTGCCGCGGGATGCTGCGGTGATCAGGTGTGTCGCCGGCTAGACGAGCTTGCTGAGAAAGCCGGAGGCGAGTCCGCCAAGCGAGCTGCCCGACTGGTTCACGCCGCCATTCTGCGCAAAGTGAGCGACCATCATGGGCAGAATCACGGCTGCCGCGCCCTTGACCATGGTGGGTGAGAGCCCGGTCCGCTGTGCGATGGCGTCGATCACACCAGAGCCGAGTCCTTGTTGCGCCTGGTCGGGCGTGAGCGGCTGATTTGGCTGATTCGGTTGCTGCCAGGAGTTGACGTGGTCGCCCATGCCGTTCTGCTGGAAGTTCTGCAGAATGCCAGAAAGACCGCCGGGATGTTGTTGCACCGCGTTCATCAGCTCAGTCGCAACGGAGGCATGATCGCCCGATGTACTACCGCCGCCGACCATGGATTGGAGATTATCGAGTAAGCCCATATGTCATCCTCGTTCCTATTTGGAAAGCCTGCGACTCCGGGGCAGAGCGCAGTACAGTGCGCCCTCCACAGTAATCCACTCGCGATGAGAAGGTCGCGCAAAGTGGCGGGAACGTTAGTAATCAGCGTTAGCGGTTAAGCAAAGGCTTAGCTGCTGCGGGCGCGTTCCACCGCCCGAATGACAGCTTGCGCCTTGTTCAGGCACTCCTCGTATTCGCGCTCCGGGACGGAGTCGGCGACGATGCCCGCGCCGGCTTGGATGTAGCCGACGCCATCTTTCACCAGCATGGAGCGAATGGCGATACAGGAGTCGAGATTGCCGGAGTAGTCCGCGTAGCAGACCCCACCGCCGTAGATGCCGCGCCGCGTCGGCTCCAGCTCCTCGATAATCTCCATGGCCCGCACCTTCGGCGCGCCGGAGAGTGTGCCGGCGGGAAAACAGGAGCGCAGTGCATCGACAGCGGAGAGTTCGGGGCGCAGCCTGCCTTCGATCGAGCTGACCAGGTGCATGACATGCGAGTAGCGCTCCACGATCATCAGATCGCGCACGCGCACGCTGCCGTAGTCGCTGACCCGCCCGACATCGTTGCGGCCCAGGTCCACCAGCATCACGTGTTCGGAGACTTCTTTCGCGTCGGCCAGCAGGTCCGCAGCGCGGCGGTTGTCCTCCTCTTCATCCAAGGCACGGGGACGCGTGCCAGCGATGGGC
>JBJMGC010000273.1:0-8766 GCA_045808105.1 Acidobacteriaceae bacterium
ACTCCACGCGCTGGTTCAGGAGTTCGGCTACATCATGCCGATCTATGGCCATTTCGGCCAGGGCTGCATCCACACGCGCATGAATTACGACATGCGCTCGGTGGAAGGCGTGAACACCTATCGCGAATTCATCGAGCGCGCGGCCGATATCGTGCTCGAGTTCGGCGGATCGCTCTCCGGCGAGCATGGCGACGGCCAGTCGCGCGGCGCGCTCTTGCCGAAAATGTTTGGTCCGGAGCTGATGCAGGCCTTCCGCGAATTCAAAGCGCTGTGGGATCCGGATAATCGAATGAACCCCGGCAAAATGATGGGGACGCCGGACGATCCGCGCATTTATCAACCGGGCGAAAAGCTTCGCGTCGGCCCGGGCTACGAGCCCGCGCGTCCGCACACGCACTTTGCCTTTCCTGACGATGATGGCGCGTTTTCGAACGCGACGATGCGCTGCGTCGGCGTGGGCGCCTGTCGCAAAGGCAACAGCGGCACCATGTGCCCCAGCTACATGGCGACGCACGAGGAGCAGCACTCCACGCGCGGCCGCGCGCATTTGCTATGGGAGCTGATGCAGAGCGATTCGCTGCCTGACAAGTGGCAGAACGAGCAGGTGCACGAGGCGCTGGACCTCTGCCTCTCTTGCAAGGCGTGCAAGAGCGAGTGCCCGGTGCGCGTGGACATGGCGACGTACAAGGCCGAGTTCCTCGCGCAGCATTACAAAGGCAGAACGCATCCGCTGCCTCACTACCTCTTCGGCTTCATGGATCGCTGGGCGCAGCTTGCCTCCTTCGCGCCAGCCATAGCAAACGCCACCCTCGCAATTCCTGGCATGGAGGCGCTTGCGAAACGAATCGCGGATGTAGCGCCCGAGCGGTCGCTGCCGCGCTTTGCATCGCATAGTTTTCTGAAGCAACAGGATGTTCCCGCAAACAGCGAAACCGACCAGAAGACTGTGCTCCTATGGCCCGACACCTGGAACAACTACCTGCAGCCGCAGGTGCTGAATGCCGCCGCCCGCGTGCTGCGCAGCGCCGGCTTCCGCGTGGTCTTTCCCCGGCGCCATATCTGTTGCGGGCGCCCGCTCTATGATTTCGGCTTTCTCGATCAGGCACGCCGTTATCTCGATGACGTGCTGCATCGCCTCGCGCCGCAAATCGATGCAGGCATGCCCTTCATCGTGCTCGAGCCAAGCTGCGCCAGCGTCTTCCTGGAAGAGCTGCGGAACTTTTATCCGAAAGATGACCGGGCGCAACGGCTCGGGAAACAGACATACCTGCTCGCGGATTTTCTGGCGGCACAGGCGCCAGGATGGCAACCGCCGTCCCTCGCTGGCCGCAAGATCGTGCTGCATGGCCACTGCCATCACAAGTCTGTCTTCAACATGAAGGCCGAGCGCACGTTGCTCGAACATACCGGCGCACGGGTGACCATGCTCGATTCCGGATGCTGCGGCATGGCCGGCCCATTCGGTTTTGAGCGCGACAAGTACGCCGTCTCCCAGACCCTGGGCGAGCGTGTCCTGCTACCCGCGGTGCGGGGCGCCGAACGCGACACCGTCATCGTGACGGATGGCTTCAGCTGCCGTGAACAGGTCGCACAAAACACCAGCCGTCGAGCCGTACACGTTGCGGAAGTGCTTGCTGAGGGGATAACTTTAGACAACCCCAGATAACCACAGGCGATCACCAGAAAATGGTGAGGGCGCGACGCGCAATATCCTCTGCGGTTGTCTGGTTTCGTCTGCCTATATCTGCCGTTGTCTTTCTAGTGCAGCGACGCTGCGATGAACTGCGCCACATCGTCGTGTAGCTTCTTCTGCGCAGATGGCTTCAGATACATCATGTGCCCGGCGTCATAGAACCCGGTCGAGATGCGGCTCGTCTCTGTCGGCTCCAGCCCCAGATGCGCCAGCGTATATTCCGTCGCGAAGTACGGCGTCGCCAGATCGAAGTACCCGGATGCGACATAGATGCGCATATACGGATTGCCTGCAAACGCCTCGCGAAGCGATCCCGTAACGTTGGGAAAGCCCTCGGCCGCCGAGCCCCATTCCCAGTCGCGCTCCTGCGAGAATCCGCCGCCCAGCAGGTAATAGTCTTCGTCGGTTTTGTAACCAAGCTCAGCACGAATGTACTGATGGAAGGATGCGGCAAACGGCGGCGAGATGATCGACATCGTCGGGTCCGTCTGACTTTCGGAATCTACCAGCGACGGTTCGTAACCGGTATAGCGACTGTCCAGCCGGCCCACATTCAGGTGCTCGTCGCGCAGCAGCTCCTTGGTAAAGTGCGGCTCGTCCACGCGCAAATTGCTCAGGTCGATATAGTGCGCGCTCAGCCCGGTAAACTTCGCAAGCCCTGCAATGACCGTGGTGCGATCGGCCGCGCTCAGGCGATCGCCCTTCGCCAGCGCATCGGCGTACGGACCATTCGCGAAGGCTTCTGACTGGCGCAGCGCCGACTGCAGATCTCCCTGCTGGGATGGGTCGAGCTTCTTGTGATACCACGCCGTCGCGGTGTACGTCGGCAGGAACAGCACATAGGGAAGATCGTTGCCCGTGGCGAACTCGAGCGTCTCAAAATTCAGCACAGTCGACACCAGCGCGATACCGTTGAAGGCCACGCCGTACTTCTGCAGCATGTATCCGGAAAGCGCCGACGCGCGCGTGGTGCCATAGCTCTCGCCCACCAGGAACAGCGGCGAGTTCCACCGCTCGTAGCGGTCGAGATAGAGCCGGATAAATTTGCCCACGGCGGCGGTGTCACCCTTGAGACCAAGATAGTTCTTCAGCAGCTCCGGTTTGGTCACGCGGCTATATCCAGTGCCCACCGGATCGATGAAGACCAGATCAGTCTGGCTGAGCCAGGTGTTCTCGTTGTCCTGCACCTGGTAAGGCGGCGCGGGCATGGTGCCGTCAGGCTGCTGCATATGCACGGTGCGTGGTCCGATCGCGCCCAGATGCAGCCATACGGAAGCCGATCCCGGACCGCCATTGAAGGCAAACATCAGCGGGCGCTTGCTATCGCGCTTTCCCTCCGGCTGGTCTAGCGTGTAGGCCATGAAAAAGATGTTGGCTTCGGTCTCGCCTTTGTCATTCTTCAGCGGCATCAGGCCAACGCGCGCCGTGTAGTTCAGCGTCTGCCCATTCGCGTGCAACGTGTGGTGCGTCTCGACCGGCGCAACCTCGGGCTGCGGCTTGCTTTCGACCGCCTTCTCTGCCGCGTGCTTCTCCGCAGCGGTCTTGGATGTTTCCTGATGCCCTGCTTCCGGGCGCTGTGTTTCCTCGTGTTGCGCGAAGAGTGGGGGGCCAGAGAGCAGAAAGCAGCAGAGTGCGGCGCAAAGCAGACGATTCAAAAGTGTGATCCTCCCGCGGTGGCGGCTGACTCTTTGTACAGCATCCCAGCCAGCGGCGGTAGGAGCGCCCTCAGTAACCGTCGCGGACCACATGAGCCAAAGGCTCGCCGGCAAGATAGCGTCGGCACTGGTCGCCAATCAGCCGCATGACACGCGTCATCATGCCCGGACTGGAGCCCGCGATATGGGGCGTGATCAGCAGGTTGGGCGCAGACCACAGCGGATGCCCAACCGGCAGCGGCTCCGGATCGGTGACGTCCACAGCAGCGTGAATCCTTCGTTCGCGTAGTGATTCGACGAGCGCATCCGTATCGACTACCGGCCCGCGCGCCGCATTCACCAGCAGTGCGCCGTGCTTCATCGCAGCCAGCCGCCTGGTGTTGAAGAACCCACGCGTCTCCTCGGTGAGCGGCACCAGCAGGACAACGACGTCGGCCCGCGGCAGCAGATCGTCCAGCCGCTCTGCCGGTTCTACACCCGCGCGGCCACGCCGCCCGATCCGCAGCACGTTCACATCGAACGGCTTCAGCCGCTCTTCTGTGGCATGACCGATCGATCCATACCCGACAATCAGCACCGTCTTTCCTGTCAGCTCATCCATCAGCGCTGGCGGTGTCTTCGGCGCCTCGCCGGGGTGAGTTTCCAGGTAGAGCGTTTCCGCTCCGATACGCTGCTTCCAGTCGCCTGCAGCCTGCAAGCGCACATAAAACGGAATGTACTTCAGCGAAGCGAGAATCGCCGTGAGGATCCACTCTGCCACGGGAATGTCGTGTACACCTTGCGCATCGCACAGCGTCGCTCCCGCCGGAATGAGCGAGAGAAAGGCATCCACGCCGGCGTATTGCGACTGCACCACCTGCACGCTGCGGATGTGTGCGCGCGCGGCAGCGGCCTGCTTCGGATGCAAGGGCAGCACCCACATATCCAGATCAAGCTCGCCGCTCAGCTCTTTGCCGATCCGGGTGACGTCGACCCCTTCAGGAAGAAAACAAAACAGAGATGGATCAATCTCCTCAGGGAGCCCGAGGTGCATGCGTATTAGTCCTTTTCGTGAAAGACGGCGTTGTTCACGTCCGGCCAGAATTCCTTTACGGAGAACGTGACACCATCAATGATCACATTGGTCAGCCATCGCTGCCCGATTTTGGTCCAGGTCTGGTACACCGAAGGATAATATGCGGCGGAGAGGGACGACGCCACGCCTGCACCCACAACCTCAGAGTAGTTCGGCGTGCGGTTGCCATCGTCGGTACGCGTGATCAGCACCCGTGTGAACGAGTACGCGCCGCGCTTCACAAAGCCGCCGTGACCCAGCGTGTAGTACCGGCTGTCCTGGTGCAGTGCAACAGGAAAAATTCCTTGCACCCAGAGATTCTCATCCGTCTGGTCGGCAAAGGTATGCCAGAAGTAGCGACCATATCCGGCCGCGCCCTGGTGAAACTCCGGATACGAATTCTGTATCTGGGCCACCCCGGCCTGCGCAGCGGCGAATGTGACAGCCGAGTAGTCGAAGCTCTCCAGCGCCGCCGTCTTGAACTTCTCTTTCACCGTCTCAGGCGGCAGCTTCTGGTCCGCGCTTACTGAGCGAAAGTTCGGAATGATGCCTAGAATGCGCTTGGTCTGCTTGCCCTCACTGCTGGGTGTCGGCGTCGCCTCGGTCTTCGCGGCAGTGGACGCGCCGGGAGGCGCCTGAGTCTGCGGCACTGGCGCATCCGGCAATGCGACCGAGACTGAGGTGGACGGCGCCCGAGGATCCGAATCGGCTACAGCAGCAGATGCCGCCAGTGTGCAAAAGCACACGAAACTCGCGACCGTCACAAGACGTTGGATTTGCATATTGTTGATCAGATTCCGCCCCGGCCCGCATCGCTGCAAAAGATTGCTCCCTGTCAGACGATGCCAACCCGCATTTCGTTTCATTCCAACACTTAGCTCAACCGACGAAGCGCCTCCAGGCACTCATGAATCGCCGCCATTGCCGTCGAGTAACTGAACCGCACATGCCCCTCACCCTGAGTGCCAAAAACAGCGCCCGGAATCGTCGCCACGTGCGCCTTGTCCAGCAACAGAGTCGCGGCCTTACGGCTGTCGCGGCCCAGCCTGGCGATCGAGGGAAAGGCATAAAACGCGCCGGCCGGCAGCTCGCACTCAAAGCCTATCTCATTGAGCCCCTTCACCAGCACGTCGCGCCGCTCGCGATATTCTGCAAGCCGCTGCTGCCGAAACTCCGGCTTCAGTTGCAATGCCGCGAGCGCGGCCCACTGCACCATCGTCGCTACACCATTCGTCGAATAAAGCACCAGCTTGCGCATCGCGGTCATGAAGGGCTCCTCCGCCACCGCATAGCCAATGCGCCATCCGGTCATCGCATAACTCTTGGAGAAGGTGAAGCAGGAGATGGTCCGCTCCGCCATGCCCGGCAGCGACGCGATGGACGCGTGCTCGCCCTCGTATACCAGGTCTTCATACGCCTCATCCGCAATCACGATCAGGTCGTGACGCTTTGCGAACTCCGCGACCTCTTTAGCCTCCGCGCGGGTGAAGACGACGCCGCTCGGATTCTGCGGCGTGTTGTAGTAGATGGCGCGCGTCTCCGGCGTGGTGAGCTGTTCCAGCGTGGCTGTAATGCCGGTGCGGCGCGCCGCCTCAGTCGGCACATAAACCGGATGTGCCTGCGTGCCACGAATCATGTCGGCAATCGGCGTCCAATACGGCGAAAACAGCAGGCACTCGCTGCCCGGATCGAGCACCGCCTGGAATGCGCAATAGAGTGCGTGCGCGCCTCCGACCGTGATAATCACGTGGTCCGGCGTCGCCTGAATGCCGTTGCGCTCACGCAGCTTCTCCACCAGGGCTGCCCGCAAGGGCGCGATTCCGGAAGAAGGCGCATAGCGCGTCTTGTTCTCCTCCGCCGCCGCATCGAGCGCGTGCTTGATCACCTCGTGCGTCTCGAAGAAAGGCTCACCGCCATGAAACGCATGCACCGTCTGTCCCGCGCCGCGCAGCTCCAGCACCTTGTTGCGGATCACCACGATGTCGGAAAAGCCGACCTCGTCCAGCCGTTTCGCTACCCGAAATGCACTTCCCTTGGCCAGCGTCGCCATCCGTTCACTCTTCCCTGTATCTCTCGAAGGTATCTGATGCAAACCTCTAAGCATACAGGCATTGCAATCGCCGGGGTAGACGTTGCCGAACTAGAAGTTGGCATACGGTGGGATGGGAGATGAGCCTCTGCCACCTGACTCAAGCTGAGTCGCATCGGCACGCAGGAAGAGCATAGAACCACCGGAGAGCCACAAGACATTTTTCCGGCCGGGAATCGCGCCCGCATACAGTTCGATCTGGCGTAGCGTCTGGAAATCATCCATGTATTCCCGCCCCATCGACGGGAACCGCGGCATCACCCTTCGCACCGCGGCACGCAGCAGCGCGGGGTCCGACGTAAAGCTCTGCAGCAGGACGCTCGCATCTCCCAGCCTTGCGTAAATAGCGATTGGTTCATCCGGCTTCAGCGAATCAAAGAACTTCCCTAACTCGTAGTTCAGGTACATCTGGTCTGGGATTTCGATATTCGTGAGATCGATGAACAGGATATTCAATACGCGCGGCGGATGCGCGAGGTAGTCGTTGCTGTAAACGCCGGCCTGCAATACACGCGGGGCCGATGGAGCGACGTCATCCTTGCGATGCTCCTCGAATGAAGCAATCCCCTGTGGCTTATTGTTATCGAATACGTGGAAGTTCCGAGGTATGGAGACCATGTACTGGATTTCCATTCCGGTCTGTCACAGTGACATCTGTCAGGACCACACGGGAGTTCGACCGAATCGTATATCCGGATTGAAGACTCCCTGAGTTGCTCGCCTGGGCATCCGCTGGCAAAGCGCATGTAATGTTAAAAGGGCGACGAATACGACCAGCAAAGATAGCGGAGTCATTGGCCACCTGCACGGTAACGGAATCCGACGACTCAGAGACGTCACTGAACTCCGCCAAGTTGCACCCGGTGCGAAAAAAGTCGGTTCCTGCGAATCGGCGACACCGCCCTATACTGGAGGCGCATGCGACGCTATATCCTCTGGTATGTGCTGGCGGGCTTCTGGGCGGCGATCGCGCTGGCCGGCCTGCTCCAACACCACAACGGCAATGCCGCACTCGAAGGCGCGGTTGCGGTGTTGTTCGTCGTCATTGGCGTCGCGATAAAGCGACGAGACGCAGCAACAGCAGCGCGCTATACAGCCAATCGGCCCAAGTAGACAGCCATTCCCGCGACCGCATCCACGCCCATCGCCGAGAGCGCATCGATCTCCTTCTGCTCACGAATGCCACCGGCGACAATCAGTTGCCGCGTCGTGATGCCGCGAAGTTTTCGCGCTACCTCCAGCGGGAAACCCTGCATCGTGCCCTCGCGATCGATGTGCGTGTAGAGAAACGCCGCGCAGTGCGGTTCCAGCACAGCGATCGCTGCCTCCGGCGTCAGGTCCACCTGCTGCTTCCATCCCTTGATCGCGATCCGGCCCTCGCGCGTGTCCACGCTGAACACCAGATGGTCCGCACCCACTGCATCCGCCAGCTCTTTTGCGAAATCGGTTCGCACCAGTGCCTGCGCATCTCCTTCGTGCACCACACCCGCTGCATCGAACAGTGCCGAGCCGATGATCACGCGGCGCCCGCCGGCCGCGAGCATCTCTCTAGCCTGCTCGATCGATCCAATGCCGCCGCCCACCTGGCACGGCAGCCGTTGCGCGATCTGCTCGATCAGTGGACGATTGCTGCCCTGCCGCATCGCCGCGTCCAGATCGATGAGCTGCACCATCGGGTAATTCGAAAAGCGCTCGATCCAGTATTCGAAATCGTCGAAGGCTACCTTGAGCTCTTTGCCCTGCACCAATTGCACGATGCGGCCGCCCATCAGGTCGATGGAAGGGATCAGCATGGCAGCCTCACCGGCACACCCTGATTCGCCAGCTCCTGTTTCAGTTCGCGCACATCGGCGATGCCGAAGTGAAAGATGCTTGCAGCGAGTGCCGCATCCGCGCAGCCCGCGCTGAAGACATCCGCAAAATGCTGCGCATTGCCCGCGCCTCCCGATGCAATCACCGGAATGCGCAGCGCGCTGCCGACTGCCGCCGTCAGCTCGCAATCGAAACCATTGCGCGTCCCATCCGCGTCCATGGACGTGAGCAGAATCTCCCCCGCGCCGCGCTCTTCAGCTTCGCGTGCCCAGTCCAGCACTTTGCGGCCGGTCGGTTTGCGGCCGCCGTTCACATAGACTTCCGCCGTTTCCACACCATCGCTGCCGCGACGAGCATCGATCGCAACCACCACTGCCTGTGAACCGAAGCTGCTGCCGACTGCGCCAATCAGCGAAGGGTCGGCAATCGCGGCTGAATTCACGCTGATCTTATCCGCGCCGGC
>JBJMGC010000274.1:0-5455 GCA_045808105.1 Acidobacteriaceae bacterium
CTTGTCCTGATAGGTCACAAGCCCGGCATCGATCTCGTCCTGCGCCACCCGGCAAGCCTTGGCCGAATGCGTGTTCACCAGGGGCTGCGAACCGCTCTGCAACTGGCGAGCACGGCGGGCGGCGACCAGAACATAACGATAGTTGCTATCGAATCCTTGTTTGATTTCCATACGCTGACCTCCTAAGCTTTGCTGCTTTGTCAACCACTGCGTGCCGGTTCCGTAACACCGAATGCCGTCAACACTGGAATGAGCCGGTCCATCGCGTGAGTACGACGGCATCGCTCGGTGATTGCCACGAGGCGATTGATATCCTCGCCTTCGGCGCTCCCGGACGGCTGTCCGCGATGGTACCGCTCACTCGCTACGATGGCTTCCAGCTCTTCCACGGCATGGTCCAGCACATCGTTGACGAGAATATAGCCATATTCGTCGTAGTTCTCAATCTCCACGCGAGCCTTCGCGAGGCGACCCTGGATAGTTTCTTCGGAAACTTTACCCTCTGCGCGGCTGCGGTTGCGCAGGCGAGTCGCCAGCACCTCCGGCGTAGGTGGCATCACAAAAATGTTCACAGAGTCCGGCATCTGCTTCCGTACCTGCGCCGCACCTTGCACGTCGATGTCCAGCAACAGATCGTTTCCGTGGTTTGCCGCGTCGGTCAGAGCGTGGCGGGCGGTGCCGTAGAGATTGCCGAAGACGTTTGCCGATTCCAGGAATTCATTCGCCTGCTGCATCCGTTCGAAGGTCGCGCGGTCGATGTAGTGGTACTCGCGGCCCTCTTCTTCAGAGCCGCGCGGCTCACGCGTGGTGTAACTGATGGAGAAGTCGAGGCCGCTTACATCGGACCGCAGTTGATTGACCAGGGTGGATTTTCCTGAACCCGAGGGAGCGGAAATGATGAAGAGGATGCCTGCCAAGCGCGCTCCGGGTTACCTCGCCCCTCGGTATGAAGACGATGGGGGAAGAATAGTTACAGCGGGATTCGCAACCGCCATATGTTGGGGTGGTGCCGTGATAACGGGATATACCGGCGCGTACAGGACCGGCGCCGCAGGCCGCGTGCAAGCCCAGATGAAACAGATCACCCAGCCGAGAAACGTCCAGCCAAAGAAAAGATTGACCATGAAGATTGCCGATGTGTTCGGGTGATGGCGGGATTTCGCAACCAGAGCCGGCAGGAAGTAGAGAGCGAGGGTAAACGCGAAACCACCAAGCGTCCCGAGGGCGACAAATGCGCTTAGCATCGCTGGCTCCTCTCCATGTTCATGCAAAGCGAAGCATTCCTCCGATTCTCGCATGAGAGCTGCCGAACACCAATGGCGAACCGGACCCCGGCTACAGCTTTCGTGGGACCCGGGAAGTCCATCATTCCAGCTTCTACGCAACTCCAGGTTTGCCCTACTCCAGGTTCTGCACCTGTTCCCGCGCCTTTTCGATCTCCGATTTCAGGCCCAGCCCGATCTCCGTCACCTGGGTGCCAGCGCCGGCAATGCCGGCCGTCTTCGAGAGCATCGTGTTGGCCTCACGATTCATCTCCTGCAGCAGAAAGTCGAGCTTCTTGCCCAGTTCGCCGCCCGCGGCGAGCATCTGGCGGAAGTGCTCGACGTGCGCCCGTAGCCGCGCCAGTTCTTCACTCACGTCGCTCCTGTCTGCCAGAACCGCCGCCTCCTGCAGTAGCCGTTCGCGGTCCGCCACGCCGCCCAGCAATGCGGCGATGCGCGCGCTGGTGCGCTCAAAGTGCGCTGCCTGCATCGGCGCGTGCAATTCGCTGACGCGATCGACAAAGACAGTGATGCGATCCACTATCGCGGTGAGTTCCGCCGCCAGTGCCGCGCCCTCCTGCCCGCGCATTGCCTGCAGGGCCGCGACAGCCTCGGGCAATGCAGCCAGTACAGACGCTTCCACCAATTCCATCTCGGCGGTGCGCACATCGGCGCTGCCATTGCCGTTGCCGCCCTGCACGTTGGTGCGAAAGACGCCGGGCAGTTGCAGGATCGTCTGCAGGCTGGGCGTCTCGCGCAGCCGATGCTCCGCTGCCGCAGACCGGAAGGCGGCAATGTAGCTGGCGACCAGCCCATGATCCATTTCCACCTGCTGCTGCGTAGCGCGCTCAATGGTAAGTGTCACTTCGAGGTGCCCGCGGAGGATTGCCGATTTGAAATGCCGGCGCAGCTGCATCTCCAGGGAATCCGACCCGGCAGGCATGCGCATGTGCAGATCGAGAAAGCGGTGATTCACCGCCTTCAGCACCAGAGTCCAGCCAAGCGATTCGTTAATGCGCCCGCGGTGCCGCGCGAACCCGGTCATCGAGTAGATCGGGGAGTAAATCGGCTGAGTCTGAAGTTTCGTTTGTGCGCTCAAGCCTTCGCTCCTGCAGCCATTGCGGGCTCGGTGGTTCCGTCAGTCTCGTCGGCGAACTGCAATTGATACAGCCGCTGGTACATGGGCGAGGTGCGCAGCAACTCCTCATGCGAGGCCACTGCGGTGATGTGCCCCGCTTCGACAACCGCGATGCGGTTCGCCCGCCGCACGGTGGACAGGCGATGGGCAATCACGAAAACGGTACGGCCTAGCATGAGGTTTGAGAGCGCGGCCTGCACCAGCGACTCACTCTCCGTATCCAGCGAGGAGGTCGCCTCATCCAGGATGAGGATGGGCGCGTTCTTGAGCAGCGCGCGCGCAATCGCCAGCCGCTGCCGCTCTCCACCGGAAAGCCGGAATCCCTTTTCGCCGATGATGGTGTCATAGCCCTCCGGCATGGAGGTTATGAAGTCATGCGCCAGCGCAACGCGGGCGGCGTCCTGCACTTTTTCCAGCGGCACATCCGGCTGGCCGTAGGCGATGTTGTTGCGCACCGTGTCGTTGAACAGAATGGTCTCCTGCGTGACGTTGCCGATCAGCCTGCGCAGTGAGTCGATCTTCAGGTCGCGTACATCCTGCCCATCCATCAACAGGCGACCGCCGGTCACATCGAAGAAGCGTGGAATCAGATTTACCAGCGTGGTCTTGCCCGCACCGCTGGGGCCGACAAACGCGACTACTTCGCCGCGCGGCACAATCAGATTGATGCCGGAAAGCACTTCCTTTTCACCCTCCTCCGACGCATAGGAGAAGCGCACGTTTTCGAATCGAATCTCGTCGCGGAAGGCCTTCACCGCCTGCGCGTGCGGCCGGTCCCGGACCGCATCCTGTTCATCCATGAACTCGAAGATGTTGCCGGAGGCGCCCAGGGCCTGCTGAAAATTGTTGTAGAAGAGAGCGAATTTGCGCACCGGATCGTACAGTTTGAAGACCGCCACGATGAATGTAAAGAAGGTGCCTGCAGTCAGCGCTCCGCTGCTGATCTGGGTACGGCCAAGTTTGAGCAGCAGCGCGATGGCAACGGCGCCTATGACATCCATGAGCGGCGAGCTGATGGCCTGCGCACGCACCGAACTGAGATTCGCGTGGAAGAGCCGGCGCGCCGCCTCCTTGAACCGCGTCATCTCCCACCGCTCCATGGTGAAGGCCTTCACAATGCGATTGCCGGTGATGGTCTCGTGCAGGATGTTCTGAATCTCGGCAAGCTTATCCTGGCCATGCCGGGTGGTATGTCGCACGCTTCTGCCCACGCGCCGGGCAGAGCTGATGACAACCGGAACAAACAGGAGCAGCACCCACGCCAGTTTGCCGCCGATCATCACCACGACGCAGGCCGTAAAGATCAGCGTGAAGACCTGCTGTAGAAATTCCGAGAGCACCGACGACATCGCGTACTGCACGCGCTCGATGTCATTGATAACCGTGGAGAGAATCGTGCCGGTGGCATGACTCTGGAAGAACTGCACGGAACGCCGCAGGATGGCCTGGTAGAGATCATCCCGCATATCCGTGATCATGCCGAAACCCGCGTAGTTCACCAGATAGGTGCCGGCGTAATCGCAGATGCCCTTCAGCAAAGTGGAAGCAATCAGCGCGTAGGCGACCATGCTCCACGGATTGTGGAGATGGGAGGGGACAAGCTGCTGCAAGCTGAAATGGAAGCGGCCGCCAAAGAGAGCAAGATCGCGCCCCGGCGACTTGGGGTTGAGAACTGTGTTGAAGATCGGACCGATCAACAACAGGCGGAAGGCATCCAGCAGGCCAACTGCTGCCAGTAACACAACCGATGCCAATGCCTGTAGAGCGTACCGGCGCACATAGAACAGGAGGCGGCCGATCCGCCGAACTCCGCTCACTGGCACATCTCCGATCGGCCAGCTTCGGAAATGTGGGACGGACGAAGTCCCGTCAGTTGGAGCGGATACATGGGGCTATTGTAGCCACACCCGGCCACCCATGCTCGCTCAAGCATTTTCGCTGTTTATGGGCGGCAGCCGGGTTTTAGCGTGCGGCTTTTCTTAACGGAAAAGGCGCGCGGATGACTGTGTCCCTGTCGACCTGCAGTGAAAATGCTCAGTGCGGCATGTCGCGATGCGTGCTTTTGACCCGGTAGCCAGCCTTGGCCAGCCGCTTGCGAATCTCCTCTGCAATCATCACCGAGCGATGCTGCCCACCGGTGCAGCCGAAGCCGACGGTGAGATAGCTCTTCCCTTCCTGAATGTAGTGCGGCAAGAGAAAGAGAAGCAGATCGGTGGTCTTGTCCAGGAACTCCGCGGTCTGAGGAAACTGGCGGATGTATTGCGCGACCTTGGGATGCTTGCCCGTGAGCGGACGGAACTCCGGGATGAAGTGCGGATTTGGCAGGAAACGGACATCGAAGACCAGGTCCGCCTCAAGCGGCACGCCATTCTTATAACCAAAGCTGACGAACGAGATCATCAGGTTTTTGCTGTCACTGCTGCTGCCGCGCTCGAATTTGCTCAGGATGAAGGCACGCAGCTCGTGCACATTGTGCTGCGAGGTATCCACGGTCTCATCAGCGACGTTGCGGATCGGATCGAGCAGACGCCGTTCGGCGTCGATAGCTTTGACCACAGTTTCGGTGCGTCCCAGCGGGTGAGGGCGGCGGGTCTCGGAGAAGCGCCGCAGCAGCACGGCGTCCGATGCCTCGAGGAAAAATACCTGCGTCGGCAGCACCTTGCGGAGCTTGTTCAGCAGTTCGGGAAATTGGTCCAGCCGCTGCCCCTCGCGCACATCGACCACCAGGGCCGCGCGCTGGATCTCCGCAGACTGACGCACCAGGTCGGCAAAGGCAGGCAGTAGATCCAGCGGCAGATTGTCGACCGAGTAATAACCGAGGTCCTCAAATGCCTTCAGGGCCGAGGCCTTGCCTGAACCCGAGAGTCCGGTGATGATGACGAGCTCGCGTGGCAGCCCATCGTGAGGGGCATGCGTGCTGTCGTGCTTCGGAGTCCGAGCCAGACGCGGGCTCGCTTGGGGTGCGGCTTTGCGCGGCATGGCCACATGCTAAAGCATTTCTGTTACGGTGACGTTCCGCGATGCACCGTTTCACTGGAATTTGCCGTGCAGAAAA
>JBJMGC010000275.1:0-4326 GCA_045808105.1 Acidobacteriaceae bacterium
GGAGCTCAACCGGTTTGCCCTTCAAGTTGACCATGTGGTCCTCGCTGGAGCGAATTTCCCCTATAGTGCCGTTGCAGAACAATCCTTTAAGCGCCTTTTCTAAGAAAAGCCTCGCGTCACCCGATTCACGCTTACCGGAAATCCGCTTTATGCCTGCGCTCTCAGCAGCGCAAGTGCAGTCATATCATCTTCCTGACGTGCACCGCCGCTAAAATCGTGCAACTCCCGCCACAAAGATTCCAGAACCGCGGCGCTCTCATCCGACTTGCAGCCCTGGAATGAGCTCAATAACCGGTCCGTCCCGAACTCGTCGTTGCCCCGGAAGACCTCCGTCAACCCATCGGTGTAAAAGAGCAGCCTCGAACCGGGCGGAAAGGCGAACTGCTCCGCGGAATATTGCATGCTCGGCACCAGGCCGATGGGCGTGCCGCTGGAAACAATCTGATGCACCTCCGGCGCGCAGCCCCTGCGCACCAGGAATCCGGGATTGTGACCGGCATTCACCACTTCCAGCAGATGAGCCACCGGCTCCAGCCTGAGAAAGATCGCCGTCACATACCGCAGGCGAGCCTCCTCGCCTTCCGCCCAATGCTGTTCGTTCAGTCGCGCCGCAAGCTCCGCCAGCGGCACATCTGCTGTCGCAATGGCCCGAAACGCCGAACGAAACGCCGTGCCCACGATGCACGACGCCAATCCCTTGCCGGCAACGTCAGCCACCGCCATGATTTGCCGCCCACCCTGCAGTTCGACGATATCGACGTAGTCGCCGCCCACCTCATAGCACGTGGTCGAGCGAACGGCGATCGAGTAGCCCGCAATCCGCGGCATCTCCTGCGGCAGCAGGCTGCGCTGGATCATTCGCGCAGCTTCCAGGTCTTGCTGCACGCGCGTCCATTCCAGGTTGCGCTCGTGATACCGCGCATTCTCCAGGGCAACCCCGGCCTGCAGCGCCAGCCCCTCCAGAAAATCCTGCTCGTAGATCGAAAGCTCGCGGCCCGCCGGCGGCGCCACAATCAACTCTGCCAGCACATGTCCGTCCTTGGTCTGGAGCGGAAATCGCGGGCACCCTTCCCACGGCTCCGGCGGCATCGCGCCGAACGTCATGAAGGGCTTGGTAATCAATGCGCCGGGCAGTTCCAGTTCGCGAACCACAATCCGCAGAACGGTATTCAGCAGCTCGTCCAGCCGCACCGTCGAATGCACCTGGCGCGACGTCTCAAGCAGCGCCTGCAGTCGCGCCACCTGCTGCTGCAGATCGGCAAGGCCGACATCTGTGGGTGGGTAGTTGGAAGAGGAAGCAGTCAGCATAGTCATCACACTTTCAGGCGGTGGCAATCTGTGCCGTCAGATTTACCGTGGCGGCTTTGGGTTCGGCGGCCGAGTGCCGCGTGATGGACAAGACCGTGATGTCATCCTCTTGCCCGAATACCTCCGCTGCAGCGACGATCTTCCCGACCTCAGGACGAGTGGCGAGCATCTCCGATAGCCGGTCGAATCCGAACAGCTCACCCTTCGCATTGCGCGCCTCGATGATGCCGTCCGTATAGACCGTCAGCGTCTCATTTTCATGAAGCCGGAAGGCTAGCTCGTCATAATCGGGATCGCTGGAGATGCCCAGCGGCAACGAGCCTGCCACGGGTAGTTCCTTGCCATCGCGGAACGGAGGAAGATGTCCGGCGTTGGCGATGATGGTGTCCCCATTTGCGGCCAGGAAAAGCACCAGGCAGGTCACGAAACCGCCGTCGATACGGCCCACCAGCCGCCGGTTCAGCCCGCGCAGAATCTCCGCCGGCTGCTGGGTGTATTCGGCCAGCGTCCGCAGCGTGCCGACAATGAGCGAAACCGTCATCGCTGCCTTCAGGCCCTTGCCGCTCACGTCTCCCACAATGATCAGCGCGCTGCCCTCTTCCTGCGGCATCACCTGAAAGAAGTCGCCACCCACCTCCGCCGCGGGCTTGTAAATACTGGCAATCGAAAAGCCCGGGATCGCGGGTGTCTCTTCCGGCATGAGCACATGCTGCACCTCGCGGGCCGACTTTATCTCAAGTTCGATCTCCGATTGCCGCCGCCGTTCCAGGAACTGATGACGGGCGATGGTGAGCAGCAGCACGATGAACAGAAACAGGTCCAGCAAGAAGAGCGCGCTGAAGGTGTAGCCGCCCACGTGCAGGCCCCATGCGGCCATGTGATCGGACAGCGTCCAGTGCGTGAATCGACGCGCCTGTCCGGTCGTATTAAACGTAATGTTCCACGCGCCATAGAGGAACGCAGCGATCGCTATCGGCCACAGCGTCATCTGCCTTCTGCGCGCCAGTCCGAAACCCACAATGAAAAAAATAAAAAATGGCGTCAGGGAAAAGATCGCTGTGGTGATGGCATCGATCCATTGCAGCCCCGCACCGGCTTGCCCCCAGGGGAAGAACGTCATGCAATCGATAGCCTGGGAAACCAGATACAGCACAGCGAGAATCTTGGTCCAGCGCCGCCAGCGCGCCTCACGGCTCAACCCAAATAGAGTCAGCAGCAACATCCAGAGGGAGATATCCTGAAAGGCATTGCAGAACTGGATATACAACTGCTCCCACACAAAGCGCAGCCCGTAAGTCATGACATCCAGACGCCGGAACCCGGTCAGTCCGTCCGCCAGTAGATAGATCGCCAGCCATAGATACAACGACTGTGTCCGCTCGCGCAGGTAAAGCAGCAGAGCAATCAACCCGGCGACAAAAATTGCTGCCGACATCAGGAGTCCGGGTAGCCGTTGCCGCTCCTGCCGGTATCGAGGCTCCATCGCCAGCATCGACAGAACCGATTGGCTCCCGATCACCGGCGCTCCATTCAGGCCGCCCATCGTCGACGTATCGGTGGACGCCAGCGGCGCCTTCCATGCCCGAATCGCAAGCACACCGCTGGCATTGCCGGACGCATCCACGGGAAGTGGGTACACCACACTATGATTAAAGGCCCACCAGCTTGCATGCGGCGGCAACTTGCCACTGCTGCCGATCTTCTGCCCGTTCCAGTACAGCTCATAGGCGTCGTCCACAGGCGGGATCATGACGGCCACTGACTTGTCCGTACCGGTGATCTCGATCCGCTTCCGGTACCAGGCATATCCCGCATGACCGGGGTGGGTCTGCGCCCCCCACGTGTCATCCCCGCGAATATGCTCCCACGTGGAGTCGTCGTAACCGGGATTCGCCCACGCCATGTCATCGCTGGTGTGGAACTGCCATAGGCCAGGGATTGCCGCCGAGCCCGTGCCTGGATTATGGATTTTGAAACTATCGCCCTGGGCGCGAACTACCGGCAGCAGAAGGCAGACCAGCAGCAAGAGAAACGCACGAATCATCCACCGTCCGTAACGCTGAGAGCCCCCGCGACCCATATTTCGCTACGCTCCTTGCAGCGGCAAAACCGCTGAAACAATGCGTTTGAACAACTCAGTCTCGGCGACGCGCACCGCGCGATCGAGAAACCACGGCAACGCACAATTCGCTCTCGAAAGCGAGCTCAGGGGGGAAGTTTTGCTGGATGTGCGCGTATCAGAGCATACGGGGCGCATGCGGTCCGCAGCAAGAAGGTTTTCGTGGCCGGCCTCGACAGCAACCCAAACCGGGATGCCGGCCATTGCACTCGCCATCCCGGCAACAGCGAAGCGGAATGCCCGAGGGAGCGAAGCCAAATCGCGGGATTCGCTATTCAGTTTTAAGAATGGCTCCGTCGCCGTGCTGGACGTCGCGCCGTTCCATCCTTCTGGGCTTCTATGCGCTCATGCAGCAGCTCCTTGGCCCGCTCCAGCACCCTAAGCCGGCTCTTCGGAAGATTCTTCCCCGCGCGGTTCACATAAAACGTCAGCATCCGCATTCCCGACCCTGGTCCCTTCGGCGAAACCTTCTTTGAACCAAGGCTCCGCGCAATCGTCGCCGCATCTTTCTTGAACAGCCCCTCCTGCGGATAGGTCGATTCGGTGTTCACTCCCGCAGACCACTTCCGCCTTCCATGCGAACTACGGTGAGAAGCACCACGTGTCCCAGTCTTCGTCCTGCGTGTTCTTTTTTCCGCCATACGCTTTGTACCTGTTCTCCGCTTTGTCGCTCGTGTCGGCATATCTCCCTCCTTTTCTTCAGATGCGAATCAGAACCAGAAGCGTTTCATCTGCACAGCTGTTCGCGATGTCTCCGCCTACTCTCGATTCACGGGCAACGTCGGCCAATTTGCAACCGTCTTAATGAATATTGTCCGCCCCGGATGCGCTTGCCGCCTCTTCTCGCGCAACGCACCGCGGCCAAAGAACGCATTCCTGAATTAACCAACTGGAGATCC